>JACPFC010000051.1 GCA_016183175.1 Deltaproteobacteria bacterium | reverse complement strand
TTTTTCCTCGAGCAGTTTCTTGAAAATCTGTGACGGTTCATCGACCTCGAACAGAATAAAATTCGCCCGGGAGGGATAAACGGTCAGCTCGGACATTTTGGCCAAGGCCTTATAAACCCGGTCGCGCTCGTCGGAGATCTGCTTGACATATCTCTTCACGTATCCCGGCTGTTCAATCACGGCAAGCATCGCGGACATCACCAGTCTGCTGATGCAAAAAGGGAGGAGGCACTTCTGCACCTGGCGCGCCGCCTCCGGATCGGCGATCATCCAGCCGAGCCTCAAACCCCCCAGCGCAAAGGCCTTGGAAAAGGTCCGGAGCACCACCAGATTGTCGTATTCCTTGACCCAGTCGAGGACGGTAAAGCCCGAAAAAGGGTAATAGGCCTCGTCAATCACCACAAGGCAGTCGGCCGTTTCGATAATTTTACGGAGGACATCGGGATCGAAAAGATTGCCGGTGGGGGCGTTGGGGTTGGGAATAAAAATAAGGCTCGGCCTCCGCTTGATGGCCTTGAGAATCTTGTCCTTTGGAATGGAAAAATCGTCATTGAGGGGAATTCGGGTGACCTGGTTGGCAAAAAGCCTCGCCTCGATCTCAAACACGCCGAAGGTCGGATCCAGGATCATCACCTCCTGTTGCACCGATGTGGCAAAGGTCAGCGCCTGAATGAGAACGTTGGAGCCGTTGGCGAAAACAAGGTTGTCGGGCCAGACCTCCAACAGCTTCGCCATCTTTTTTTTGAGGAGCAGTTGGTCGTCGAGAGGATACCGGTTCCAGGGGAGACGGAGGAGATTTTCAACCACCTGCGCCTTGAGCTCCACCGGAATATCCCAGGGGGACTCGTTCTGGTTGAGTTTGATCCCTTCGTGGGCCTCGAGGTGATAGGCGGGAAGATCGAGGACTTCCTGGCGGAAAAAGTTGGTCACACGGCCCTCTTCATCTCGGCGATCGTCTTTTTATAATCCTTGCTTCCAAAAACCGCCGACCCGGCCACAAACACATCCGCCCCAAGTCTGCTCAATTCGCCGATATTGTCGGTCTTCACCCCGCCGTCAATTTCGATCAACGTCTTTTTGCCTGCGGCATCGATGAGACGGCGCAATTCCATCAGCTTCTTTTTGGTGTAAGGAATGAAGCTCTGCCCGCTAAATCCGGGGTTGACCGACATCAAAAGAACCATGTCGACAATATCCAGAACCGGTTCAACGGCCGATATGGGGGTTGCGGGGTTGAGCGCCGCCGTCGGTTTGGCCCCCAGGGCGCGGATCCGGTTTAATGTTCCGTCGAGGTGATATCCCTCTTCCACATGCACCGATACATAACTCGCCCCCGCCTTGATAAAATCTTCAATATAACACGACGAATTTTCGATCATCAAATGGACATCGATCGGGAGTTTTGTGATTTTTTTCACCGATGCGACAATCAAAGGCCCGACCGTGATGTTCGGGACGAAATGCCCGTCCATGACATCCACATGGATCCAGTCGGCCCCCGCGGCTTCCACGGCGCGCACTTCGTCGCCCAGTTTTGAGAAGTCGGCGGATAAGATTGAGGGTGCGATAATTTTCATTTTAGACAATGTCAAATTTCAAAGTTTAAATGTCAAAGGAATGTCAAAAATCCAATGCCAAATTTGAAATTGTTTTTTTTCAGTTTCATTTGTCATTTGAACTTTGACATTTGTCATTAATTACATGCCCAGTCTCTTCCCCACCTCCAGCCGATACCCTCTCACAAATTCACTTGCCGGCAGACACCTTTTTCCTTCGAGTTGCACCTCCGTTAAAACAATCGCGCCTTCGCCGCAGGAGACATGAATTCCTTTTTCATTCAAAAAATAAACGGTTCCCGGGGCTTTATCTGTTTTTTCGGCAAGAACTTGGCCATGGTAGATTTTCAACATTTTATTGTCAATGAATGTATAGGCGCCGGGCCACGGGTTAAGGCCGCGAATCCGGTTTGCAATTTCGGAGGCGCTCGTTCGCCAATCGATTTTTCCATCCTCCTTTTTAAGCGCCGGGGCGAGTGTCGCCTTCGAGTCGTCCTGGGGGGTCGGCGTGATTTGCCCCGACTGAATTTTCGGGAGCGTTTCAAGCAGAAGACGGGCCCCCAGGGGCGCCAGTTTTTCGGCGAGGCTTCCCGCGGTATCGGAACCCTCGATGGGAATTTTTGTCTGACGGTAAACCGGACCGGCATCCAGTTTGAGAATCAATTTCATGATGGAGGCCCCCGTCTCGGTCTCTCCGTTGATAAGGACCCAGGGGATCGGCGCCGCCCCGCGATACTTCGGGAGAAGCGAGGCATGAACGTTGACGCAGTCGATTTTCACCGCTTCCAGAACCTGCTTGGGGAGAATTTTTCCGTAGGCGGAAACGACGATGAAATCGGGTTTGAGCGATTCAATTTGTTTTAAGATTCCTTCGTCCTTGAGCGTTTCCGGTTGAAAAAGGGGGAGGCTTTTTCCCCGCGCCAATTCCGCGGTGGGGCAGACATGCAGATGACGGCCCCTGCCGGCCGGTTTATCAGGCTGGGTAAAAACCCCAACGATCGGATAGCCATTGTCGATCAGGGACACAAGAGAGACACGCGCGAACTCGGGCGTGCCCATGAAGAGAATCGAGGGTTTGTTCACAGTATTGCGGCCAGTTCCTTTTCCTCTTTCGCCACCCGCAAACGCTTTTGCTTGTACAAATCCTGTTTGACCCGGCTCAACTTGTCCACCAGCAGAACGCCGTTTAAATGATCGATCTCGTGCTGGATGCAAACCGCTTTAAGCTCCTCCGCCCCGATTTCCCTTGGTTTCCCTTCAAGATCGAGATATTTTACGCGGATATTTGCATTCCGGTCGACAAGGACAATCAGTTCCGGACAGGAAAGGCACCCCTCCTCATACTGGATCTTTCCTTCCCCCTTCACAATCTCCGGATTCACCAGCGCCAGCTTGTCGTGAACGATTTTTTCGGGATCGATCGGGTCGATCTTCGGCACATCCATGACGACAAGGCGGATTGTCTCGCCGATCTGCGGCGCGGCAAGGCCGATGCCGTTACTGATATACATTGTTTCAAACATATCCTCGGCCAATCGAACGATGGAGGCTGAAACCTTCGGAACCGGTTTTGATTTCTTCCGCAGGCGGGGGTTGGGGTATTTGAGAACGGTGAGTATTGACATAATGTGCCCGGGTGCCTGAGTGCCCGGGTGTCTACGTGTTCACATTCTTACGCAGGTACGCGGGCACACGAACACCCACGCACTGAATTTATAACATAGAGATCGGATCGACATCAACCGCCCATTGAACGCCGGAGGGGATGTTTGACCCGGCAAAGGCGGCTATTCGAGACGCCCCTTTCTGGACAGCATCCCTGTTCTTCCCTTTCAGGAGAACCTGCCAGCGGAACCGGCCGCGGATTTTTTCGATCGGCGCCTTTGAGGGACCAAGGGCGGCAGGGCCGCCCGCCATATGATCCAAATGGACCTTCAGGCATCGCATGAAATCGATCAAACGTTTTTCGTTGGCGGAGGAAAAACGAAACTGGATCAGCCGCGCCTCCGGGGGGTAGCCCGCCTCTCTGCGGAAGGACAATTCCTGTTCAAAAAACCGTTCGTAATCGTTCCGGCAGGCGCACTGAATGCTGAAATGGTCCGGAGCAAAGGTTTGCACGATCACCCGTCCCGGTTTTTCAGCCCTCCCCGCCCGGCCGGCCACCTGGGTTAAAAGCTGAAAACTCTTTTCCGCCGCGCGAAAGTCGGGGAGCCCCAGCCCCGCGTCGATCCCCAAAACGCCGACGAGGGTCACATTGGGTATGTCGTGCCCCTTGGCCACCATCTGCGTCCCGACAAGGATATCGATTTTCCCCTCCTTCATTCTTTTGAGCGTTTGCAAAAGATACCCCTTCTTTTGCGTGCTGTCCCGGTCCAGACGGCTCAACCGGGCCCGTGGAAACCAGGTCTTCAACTCCTCCTCTACCGTCTCGGTGCCAAGGCCCAAAAGGGTTGTTTCACGGCTTCCACAGGAGGGACAAATCGAGGGGAGTTTCGTCTCAAAGGCGCAATAATGGCACAAGAGTTGCTTGTTATGGCGATGGTAGGTGAGGCTGACACTGCAATTGGGACAGAGATGCGACTTTTCGCAGGCGAGGCAAAAAAACGAACTGGCAAAGCCCCTGCGATTGATCAAAACAAGCGCCTGCTCTTTTCGCCGAAGCGTCTCGGCAATCGCTTCATGCATTTCGGAGCAGAGGGACAAAACGCTCTTTGTCTGTCGTTTGTAAGCGGCCATGTCAATCAGGCGGATTTGCGGCGTGACCGCCTGTGTCGGCCGTTCGCGCAGGGTAAAAAGCCTGTATTTGCCGGCACGGGCGTTGGAAAAACTCTCCAGAGAAGGCGTGGCCGACCCCAAAAGGACAACCGCGTTTTCAATCTTGCCCCGCACCAGCCCCAGATCGCGGGCGTGATACCGGAATCGCTCCTCCTGTTTGTAGGATGCATCGTGCTCCTCGTCGATGATGATAAGCCCCAAGGAGGCCAAAGGGGCAAAAAGGGCCGAACGAGTGCCGACCACCACGCGAGCGCTCCCCTCCAGGCACCGTCTCCATTCGTGCAGACGTTGATTTTCGGTCAACCCGCTGTGATAAAGGGCTAGCTTCTCCCCGAATACCTGCCGAAAGCGGGCCACCACCTGCGGGGTCAGGCCAATTTCGGGCACAAGGAAAAGGGCCGTTTTGCTCTTCAAAAGAACCTGTTGAAGAAGTTTCAGGTAGATCTCGGTCTTGCCGCTCCCGGTGATGCCAAAGAGAAGGGCCGGATGGAAAACCCGTGCGTCGGCCTTTTCAGCAAGCGCCTGATAAACAGCCTCCTGTTCGGCATTGAGCGAAACCTCCTTTTCCGTCTCCCAATGTTCCGCAAATGGCGATTGCCGAATCGTCGGCTCCTTTTTTGAATCGGTCCGCCGTCTGCGATAGAGGGCCGACGGGAGAGCCGTCGATAAGACCTCCCCCAAAGGGGTCATGTAATACCGGGAGGCCCAGTTGAGGCACTCGAACATCGATTCGGTCACGACAGGCCGGGAATCGAGGAGACGAATGATTTCTTTTATCTCTTTGTCGGTAGCCACCTGGTGGCCAGCTTTTTCATGAAGAAAACCAATAACACCAACCACATGGCGTCGTCCCAAAGAAACCTCAACTAGATGACCGGGGACTACGGACAGGCCAGGCGGGATTATGTAAGTAAAAGGATGCGGTAATGGGAGGGGGAGCCAGACATCTGCATAATTCATAATACTTTGATTTTTAACAATATTTTAATATTGGCCTCATTTTTTGTCATAAATTTGGCGCAGTAACAAAAATCGTCAATTTTTATTATTTTTCTTTTTCCTTTTTTGCAAAAAGTCATTATAATTTTTGTTGGATGGACAACACCCTCGCCTTCGGCGAGGGGCCTGCCTGAGAGCAAGCGGGTAATTAGCAGAAGGCGACTTCTTAATTATCCCGCTTGCTCCTCTCCTTCATTCGCATCCACAAGGTCTTTCATCCGATAAATGCGAATGCCCGCCGTAGTTCGCCGGAGGCGGACGAAGGCGGGTTCCAACAACCGGCTACTAACTCACCGACTCTCCGCCAGCATCTTGATCAAATCGAGCGTCTTTTGGCTTAAGGTTTCGTGCTTGAGGGCGTAGTTGATATTTGCCTCAAGAAAACCCCCCTTGTTGCCGATATCGAACCGCTCCCCTTCGAACTGAAGGGCATAGAGACCCCCTTTTTTCGCAAGCCCCGCCAACCCGTCGGTCAGCTGAATTTCACCGATCGCCCCCGATTTTATTTTCTCCAGAAACCCAAAAATATCCGGGGGGAGAAGGTAACGGCCAATCACCGCAAGGTTCGATGGCGCCTGTTCCCTTTTGGGCTTTTCGACCAGGCTTTCCACCTTTCCCAGGCTGGCGGTGAGCGGCGCCGCCTTCACGACGCCGTACTGATGCACCTCTTCCCACGGAACCGGCATGACCGCCAGAATGGCGCCGCCGTGCGCCTCCCAGGGCTTAAGCATCTGGACGGCGCAGGGAACTTCATGATCGATCAAATCGTCGGGAAGAAAAACAAAAAACCATTCATCCCCCACCGCCTGCCGGGCGCATAAAACGGCATGCCCCAGCCCCAGCGGTTTTTCCTGGGTAACAACCGAGTATTTGGCCTTGTCGGTAAGGAAGGTTATCGACTGGAGCAGATCGTTCTTCCCGCGCTCCCGCAGGCATTTTTCCAGCTCCGGCGCGGGGCGAAAATGATCGACCACCTGCCCCTTGTCGGGGGATATGACAAAAATGACCTCCTCCACGCCCGCTGAAAGCGCCTCTTCGACGATGTATTGAATCCCCGGCTTGTCCACAATCGGCAGGAGTTCTTTGGGCACTACCTTGGTGGCGGGAAGAAAACGGGTGCCGAGACCCGCCGCCGGAATGACCGCTTTTTTGATTTTGGGGGATGGCATGGTGGAGGCCTCCTACCAAGCCTTTCACTTAAACACAATCGTCTTGTTCTGATGGACAATCACCCGGTCCTCCACGTGGTAGCGGAGGCCGCGGGCCAGAACCATTTTTTCCACATCTTTCCCCAAACGGATCATGTCGGGAATCGAATGGCTGTGGTCGACGCGGATCACATCCTGCTCGATAATCGGCCCTTCGTCCAGCACGGCGGTGGCGTAGTGGCAGGTGGCCCCGATGAGTTTGACCCCCCGCTCGTAGGCCCGGTGATACGGCTTCCCCCCGACAAACGACGGCAGAAAACTGTGGTGTATATTAATGATGCGACCGGCGAGGCGTTCGCACAGGTCGGCCGGGACAATTTGCATGAAGCGGGCCAGAACCATCACGTCCCCCCGATATTTCTTGAAAAGGGCCTCAATTTCCCCAAAGGCCGCCGATTTGTTCTCCTTTGAAACGGGGATGTGATGAAAGGGGATGTGATGCCATTCGACAAAACTTTTTGTGGTTTCGTGGTTCGAGACAACGGCGACAATGTCAAAATCAAATTCCTGCGCCCGCCAGCGGTACAAAAGATCGGCCAGGCAGTGGTCCTCCTGGCTCACCAGAATCACGGTCCTTTTCTTTTGCGCCGAACTGCTGATTTTCCACTCCATTTTGAACTTTTTGGCGGTCTCTTTGAATTTTTCCTTGAATTCGTCCAAGTGGGTAAAGGAGAGCGACTCGGCCAAAATTTCCTGGCGCATGAAAAACCAGTTCAACTCGCGGTCGGTATGGTAGTCGGCCTCGACAATCGACCCCTGATGATCGGCGATAAAGCGGCTCACCGCCGAAACGATTCCCCTTTGATCGGGGCAGGAAATAACCAGAGTATAGGTGGCCGGATGATTATTCATTTTGCTTCATTTTCCACGCAACTTTTTTTGCGGGGTGACGATAACGCTATTACACTACCACAACTCAAAGGATGGGTCAAAGTAACTTATTGTTTTAATTGATTTTTTATCTCCTTGCCCGTAAGCACAGGGGTATGATAAAAGGAGCAGGAAATTTTATGCGGTTTAAAGATGTCACCAAGGATGCGGTTTGCGAGCTCCTTTTTTATCTGGCGGAAAACGAGGAGTTCCCTTCGCTGGCCAAACTAAAAACATTTACAAAGTCAGAAGTAGCTGAAATTATTAAAGAAATTGCCTTTCAGCTCAAGGGGGAAATGGCTGACGAAGGGCCCCGGCAAAAATTAAACAGCGCCAATTTTGATCTTTCATCCAAGGCCCTTTCGCTGATTTCATGCCTTTCACCGAGGGAAGAACAACTTTTGTTTAAATCTTTTAAGCTTTTGTGACGTTAAAAAAGGGTGAAGATATTGATTCTCCTTTTTTGATGGTACTCATGCTGTTTAAGCCCCTTGGATGATGGTCCAAGGGGCTTTTTTTATGAAATGGATGATGTACACAGACGGCGCCAGCAGGGGAAATCCGGGTGAGGCGGGCGCCGGGGCGCTTTTGGTTTCCGCCGGTGGAAAAGAGATCCCCCTCTCGCGCTATCTGGGGACCAAAACCAACAATCAGGCGGAATATGCGGCGCTGTTGATGGGGCTGGAAGAACTGAAAAAACAGAAGGCCGGGGAGGTGGAAATCCGGGCCGATTCGGAATTGATGGTGCGGCAGTTGAAGGGGGAATACCGGGTGAAGAATGAGGGGTTGATTCCTTACTACGAAAAGGCTAAAAATCTGCTGAAGAGTTTTGAAAAGGTCTCTTTTTGCCATGTGCCGCGCGAGGAGAACAAGGAAGCAGACAAATTGGCAAATGAGGCGATTGATTTTAAAGACGTTCTTTCACATTGAAACCAGGATGATCGCCCTGTGGAATAATAAGGTACTTGAAGAGTTTGAGGCCCTCTAAGCCAATTGATCTTACAAGAGGAACCACACCCCCAAGCATCTTATTATTCCACAGGGAGGAAAGTCCGGACTCCCAGGGCAGGGTGCCGGCTAACGGCCGGGGCGCGCGAGCGCACGGATAGTGCCACAGAGACGCCCGCCAATAAAACGAGGCGGGCGCCAGCCAAAGCAGTAGTGGCGGGCGAGGCCAAGGGGATAACCCTTGGGGTGAAACGCGGTAAACCCCACCCGGAGCAAGGTCAAATAGGCCCCGTTGAGTAAGTGGCGCATCACGATGCGCTTCTTACACGCTAGGTGGCCCGCTTAGTCAGTAGAGGCTCTATGAAGCCTCTACTCTACGGGGCGGGTAGACCGCTAGAGCCTGCCGGCAACGGCGGGCCCAGAGAAATGATCATCGCCGAAGGCG
>JACPFC010000050.1 GCA_016183175.1 Deltaproteobacteria bacterium | reverse complement strand
CCGAGTTTTCTCCAATCGAATCCCCTCTTCTCGGCATTGGTCAGATAAAAGGCGAGCATGATCATTGCGGGACCATTGATGGTCATGGAGACAGTAACAACGTCGAGCGGAATGCCGTCAAACAGGACCTCCATGTCTCGAAGCGAATCGACCGCGACGCCGCAGACCCCTACTTCGCCCCGCGCCCGGGGAGAATCGGAGTCGTAACCCATCAGCGTGGGAAAGTGAAAAGCGGTGGAAAGTCCCGTCTGACCGTGCGCCAGCAGATATTTGAAACGGGCATTGGTATCCTCGGGCGTGCCGAAGCCGGCAAACTGGCGCATCGTCCAGAGACGGCCTCGATACATGGTGGGATAGACGCCGCGGGTGAAGGGATATTCGCCGGGCGATCCCAAATCTTTCGGATACGAAAGACCCTTGATCTGTTTGGGGGTGTAGAGAGGTTCTATCGGTTCGGAGGAGATGGTGGTGAATTCTTTTTGGCGTTCGGGGGATTTTTTGGACGATTTTCTTTTGCCTGGCATAAAAATACTCCAATCCGCTATCGCCGCCCACGAATTATCAGTAACCAGTAGAAAATCCAAGATTTTTCTACGGTGAAACAGTACCCGAAGGGTATAGTAGCGCAGTGCTACTCGTGATTGAATTCCCTTTCAAACGCCCCAATGGATTTGACCACATCATCCCAGGCCGGTGGTTCTTCAAAAAACATGTCACGCATCAACTGATAGTCCTGCCGCAATGCACGCAGAAAATGTTCCTGAGGGATGAGTTTCAAACTCCCCTTTTTTGCCGATGCATAATCGGCCCAGGCAGAGGGAAAATAAATTTCCTTGTGGCGGGCAACTCTCGCCAACAGATTTTGTTCCTTCATGGCGCCATCCTTTGCCGTCGAATGAATCAGGCAGTAAAAATCATAGTAATGACGTGAGAGCCTTAAGGGGAACATTTTGTCCCTTGGAATATGGGCATACTGGTGAAGGATGGTCGCCTTTTCCCAAAATGTCCTTTCCACGTTCAGGACCCTGACGATCACCTCCGGCTCATCGATGTTTTCTTCGAGGGCTTCTTTCAAATAGCTTTGAATTTTTTTCTGACTGACCGGCCAGTGCTCGGAGCGGGCGCCCATCTCAATTTTCACGGCAGAACGAACATAACCGGCTTTTTTTGGAAAGTCGGTCGGATATTCAAAGAGCAATGTTTGTCCCGTCGGATCGCCTTTATCAGGAATCAGTTTCCAATCAGACGCCGATAACAGGTGTTGGGAGAAATCTTTTTTGAGCCCGGTCAGCATGGGGCCCCGCACGCATTGGGCACACTCCCTGGATAATTTATCCAATCTTTCTTGTCTTTTCTTCCGACTGGGTGCTTGTTCGGGAGATTGACTATCTGCAAGACCAAAAAAGGATTTCTCAATCGACAAGTCAATATCTTCGGAGAAACGTTTGATGAGGCCGAACACCTTGGCAAGAGAGGTGCCTCCCTTGAAGGTCAAGTGCGGCTTGATGGCTGTTTGATCAAACAGACGGCCAAGCACCCAAACCACCCAAAAATCCTTTTCGATGATCTGGGCAGGCACCCCCATGCGTGCCGCAGCCGTTTCAAAATAGGCCCCTCTCTCCTTGGAATTTATTGGAAGTATCCTGTTCACCGGATCCCCTTCTTCAATTCATCCAACACATGACGAATCCACACCGGCGCGACTTGCGAACCTTTAACCATCGTTTTGGCATCAACTTTTTTGAGATGGCCCCTGATTTTTTTCTTCATATCCGCATCCAGACGATTTCTTCCGATGTGTTTCAACGCCTGAATCATCAATCCCAAGCCTGTTCCGGCCATGGCCATGTTTTTGACCGTTGTTCTCCTCAACCGGATCTCCATCTTGCCAATTTTGATCTTTTTGGATGCCCCATCGGTGACAAACACCACTCGTCCCGGTACCTGTTCAGAAAGCCCCAATAAATTGACCGCATAGGCCCCCGCCGGTTGCACACGGATATTGTCCCTCCGGGCGATGGCCTCGGCGATCTTGTCAGGTGAGGGGGGCAAAGCGCCCAATGTTTCGTGTCGGCGCGGGTATTCATAAAGGCCCCGGACCACGCGCTTGATAACACCGTCTCTTTCCAGTCGTGACAAAGCCTGCCTGACAGCCTCCTCATGCCCCAAGTCCTTAAAGTGAGCCGGCGTCAGGCACCAACCCCTTCCCTTGCGGGAGATGCGATTTCTGATAATATGAATAATCTGTTGCGCCATAAACCACCCCTTATTTTGTCACAAAAACTACTCTATTTTTGTGACAGAAGCGAGGAATTTTTTTTATCATATTTTTTTCCATTTTTCATAATTAGCTAACCTATTAATATAAAACAACAATTTACACTGCTTGAAATTTCTCCAAAAAAACTCTAACCACACGCAACTTATTTGTTTTTTTGCCGATAATAATGTCAGCACCTATTTCGGGAATCAGGTATTTCCATGGAGCATCTTATGTCAGACAAGGTCTATCGGATCGACACGAACAGATGGATTGTCACCGCTTTTTTGGACAAAATTGGTTTTAAAAGGGGTGACTATGCCTCCGGCACACTCACGCCGGAACAACTTCAGGCGAGGCAGGTTGATCCAATTGCATTCGAGAAATTGTTGAGCATCAGCGGTGATCCTCTGGTTTTGGAAGAAGGTGATATCTATTATGGGGAGCCCCAAAATCGTTTCCTCTCAAGCTTGCCGCTGAAGGACTGGCGCCGAATGATTTCACTGCTTGAATGGGACCGGAAACAACTCAGGTCGCTTTTCAAAGTAGGCAAGGGTCCTGACGGCGTCCAGGCGGAGAAGCTTCTGGGCCGGTACACCAGGACCTATGAAGAAGACGTCGAGTCTGGCGTCGCAGTTGAGGGGGAATTTTCCTACGTTGAATACAAGAGACATGGTTTCAAATATCCGATCGGTGTGCATTTCGACTATAGAACAATCAGCCGGCACTGGCAAAAAAAGAGCGAATCTGTGGTGTGGGTCAATGGGGCTACGGGGGTTTTGGTCGCAGACAATTATGTCATCACAGCTGCCCACGTCGTACTGGATAGGCACGATGATCCTGTTTTTTATCGCATGGGCATTAATTATGTAGGAAAAGACCCTCGGGCGAAGCCTTTATATCCTCGAACCTGGGGCCGCGCCCTTCTCGCTATGGTTCCCACCGCCTTTAGCCCCTACCACGTCATTGCAGTGGACAAAGAAGCTGACTTGGCCATCCTAGCAGTCCCTTACTTCGCTGACCCCGATGACCGGGAAAAATTGGAGGAAATCCGGCGACTGAAGTTGGCCGAAGACCTGCCCCAGCCAGGTGCGCCGACAATGACTATCGGCCAGCCCAAGACGAGGGATTGGACGTCGGGTCCGTCTTACACCTGGGGAATCTTCTTAGGTGCCGCTTCTTACTGCCGCGAAGGAGGGGAGAAGGAGGAAGAGCCGCTGTGGGAGTTCCTCAATAGGACAGCCGGCAGGGAAAGAGAGGCCCCTTCCGTATCGGAGCTGTGTCTTCGGCAAGATAGTTTTGGTGGGTATAGCGGTAGCCCCGTCATTAACGAACAGGGCCAAGCCTTCGGGATAGAGACTGGCAGGTACCCCAATTCCTATGCGACGAAGGCGGCGAGTCTTCATCCCGACGCCATCCATGATCCCGATTTAAGACAGGTCCTCGAGGAAATCCGGGCCGTCCAAAAGGGCCAGAACTGGCCGCAAAAGGAAAGAGACCGGGTTGCCAAACTGATAGAACCGCATTTCCTCCAATATGTCGCCGACCATCCCTTTGGCAGGGTCTCAGACAAAAGCCATCACTCAGACAATGAATATGATTACCTGATCATTCCGAATGCGAGTATCGTCGCCTTTCAGGCCAGCATGGAACGGGAACTACCCAACGAAACTTCCTTAAGGATCCATCAAGCAATCCTTAAGCTCGCTTCGGACCACCAAATTCTAATCGGTGCGACCTAATCGCTCCAATTGAAAATCCGGCATTGTCATTTGCTGAATCGCCTTGGCGTCGTATCGCAGCAATCGCCGATTAAATTGGTCCCACTGTCAAAAAAGGGCTGATTGACTTAGTTTTTTGGCACCGACCCAAACTATTTTTCAGATAAGCGGCGGGCCTGCATTCAACAAAAACCGGGCAACCGGAAGGGCCGGTATATCGTCGATGTGTCCTTCGGCTTCTTTTGTGAGAATGACCGCCGGCCTCTGTTTTTTAAGCTCCGTCAAATCACTTGATCGCAATTGTTTGGTCCATTTGACCTCGATGTAAACGGGCTTTCCATCTTTGAGTGCAACAACATCCACTTCACCCGTCCCCTTCAGATAATACGTGTCCCCCTCTTTTTTAAAATGCGCCGCGATGGCCGATTCGACCTTCTGCGGCTCCAAAGAGAGCCCCGTCAGAAACCTCTCCCGCGTCAGCCACCGCTGGATGGTTTCGAGAATGAAGGGATCCCAAAAATGAAATTTGCGCGCCTTTTTGGGGAAGCCGATTCTTTTGTTTTGATCGTAGGCCTGCAGGTTGAACAGGATATCCTGTCTTTCCAGCAGGTCGCAATAGTCGATAAACGTCGGTTTGCTGATTTCACCCATCCTTTGGGTGAGCGATGAATAGGTCACCTGGGAACCGAGGGTTTCTACAATCATTTTCAAGACACCCATCAATTCCCGAACCGATTTCCCTCTCTTCTCAAAATCACCCCGAATCCACTGTTCAAAAACCGTATAGGTCGCCGGAACGACGTCTCCCTTCTGATGCCAGTCGTTAATGGCCTTAAGATGTCCCCCGCAGTGGAGATAATCTGCAAAAGCTAAAAGACGTTTTCGGGTTTGAAGGATTTTTCAAGGAGTTTTTCGCGAATCAAAAGTTTGAGGGAGGTGGTCTGCCCAATCTACCGCCCGCCGGCCAAAAGGTAGATTCCCGGCTTTTCCCAATCGATTTCCTGCCACCAAGAAAGGGGGTGGACATGTTTCAGCCCCCTCAGTGCAAGAAGATGAGGATCGTTTTGAAAATACTCATCCAGATTTTTCCAGAACCGGTTATGCAAGAAATATTGTTCAATCATATCAATATATTAATAGAATAATACAAATTTGTAATGGAATATGGGGCATGTGGACGATGAAAAATGATAAAGAGAGCAGGCGCGCCGGAAATTTCTAGTCCTTCAAGAGATTCCTCGCAATCACCAACCGCTGAATTTCCGATGTCCCCTCGTAAATCTCCGTAATCCGCGCATCGCGCAGATAACGCTCCACCGGATATTCGCGGCAGTAGCCGTAGCCTCCGTGAATCTGCACCGCCTTGTTGGTGACAAAATTGGATGTTTCGGAGGAATAAAGTTTTGCCTGCGCCGCCTCCAGCGTGCAAGGCTTGCCTTGATCTTTCATCCAGGCGGCCCGATGGACCAACAGGCGGCTGGCGGCAATCCGGGTGGACATGTCGGCAATCATCCATTGAATGGCCTGAAAACTCGCGATTGCCTGACCAAAAGCTTCACGGATTTTGGCGTATTTTGCCGCCGCTTCGAAGGCGGCTCGTGAGATGCCGAGCGCCTGTGTGGCAATGCCGATTCGCCCATAATCGAGCGTGTTCATCGCGATGGAAAAACCCTCTCCCTCTTTGCCGAGAATGTTCTCTTTGGGGACTTCGCAATCCTGCAAGACGATACTGCAGGTGGAGGAAGCACGGATGCCGAGCTTCTTTTCAATTTTTCCGACAGAAAAACCGTTGAAACCTTTTTCAACGATAAACGCCGAGATCCCCTTGTGCCGTTTCGCCTTGTCGGTCATCGCAAAAACAATCATCGCATCGGCATTCGGGCCGTTGGTGATGAAGTTTTTCGTCCCGTTCAAAATATATTTATCCCCCTTAAGCACCGCCGTTGTCTGCTGATTCGCGGCATCCGATCCGGTTCCCGGTTCGGAAAGGCAATAGGCTCCCAGTTTTTCACCGCGAGCGAAGGGAGTGAGATATCTCTTCTTCTGTTCATCCGTGCCGAATTTATTGACAGGGCCGCAATAGAGGGAATTGTTCACCGACATGGTGACGCCCGTGGAGGCGCAGGCGGCAGAAATTTCCTCCAGGGCAAGTACGTAACTGACGGTATCGAGCCCCGAACCCCCCCACACCGAAGGAATCATCATCCCCATGAAACCGAGTTCGGCCATCTTTTTGAGGTGACGGCTTGGAAACTCCGCCTTTTCATCCAGCTCGGCGGCGGCGGGGGCCAACTCCTCTCTGGCAAAATCCCGCGCCATCTGTTGGATCATTTTTTGGGTTTCGTTTAATTCAAATTGCATTTTATTTGTGGCAATTCGGTTTCGGTGGATGTCTTTCGAGTTTTGTCGGCGTGTTTGAGCGCAACCTTAATGTTCATCGCCAACCGGAACAAACTAAGCGAGAATCAACAGCTCAAGTGGCGATTAAATAAACCGCGAGTCCCGACAAAACCGAAAGCAGACACCGAGACTGAATTGCTATTTTTATTTTCCCGCAAATTTCGCCTCCCGTTTTTCCAGAAACGCCCTCACCCCTTCCGTTTTATCTTCCGTTCCAAAAATCATCGGGAAGGTCATCTCTTCCAGTTTTAAACCGGATTCCAGCGGAAGATCGGTCCCCTCGTTGATCACCTTCTTGGCGAGGTGGACTCCGATCGGCCCCTTTTTCATGATGGTCTGGAGGGTCTTTGTCGTCTCGTCAATCAGCTGGGCCGGTTCGCAGACCTTGTTGATGATGCCGATGTCAAAGGCCTCCTGGGCCGAAAGAATACGGGCGGTGAAGATCAACTCTTTGGCCCTGTTCCTGCCGATCAAGCGGGCGAGACGCTGGGTGCCTCCAAAGCCTGGAAAAATTCCGAGATTAACTTCCGGCAAACCGAGTTTGGCCGAGGAGGCGGCATAAATAAAATCGCAGGATAACGCGAGTTCCAAACCACCTCCAAGGGCAAACCCGTTGACGGCGGCGATGACCGGAACCCGGCAGGTCTCGACGGCCCGCATGCACCGGTGCCCCAGTTCCACAAAATACTCGGCCTGCAAAACGGTCATCTGCGGCATTGAAGAGATATCGGCGCCGGCGACAAAGGCCTTGTCCCCTGCCCCTGTCAGAATGACTCCCTGGATGCCATCGCCACCACCTTCCCGCCTGATATCGCGAAAGGCCTTTGTCAGCTCCGTGAGTACCAGTTCATTCAGCGCGTTGAGCGCCTTGGGGCGGTTGATCGTGATGGTGCAGATGCCGTCTTTGACGGCGAATTGAATGGTTTCGAAATTAATATTCATAAAACCCCTTTCCTGTTTTCCGGCCCAAATACCCTGCCTCGACATATTTGACGAGCAGGGGACAGGGAGAAAACTTTGGATTGCCTAACTCCTTTTGCAACGACTTTAGAGAACTCAAGACCAGATCGAGGCCGAGGAGGTCCGCCAGTTGGAGCGGCCCCATTGGGTGGTTGGCCCCCAGTTTTAGGGCGCGATCGATATCCTCGGCTTTTCCCACCCCTTCAAAGAGGGCATAAATCGCCTCGTTGATCATCGGGGCAATCACCCGGTTGACCATGAAGCCCGGGAAATCGTGCGCCAAAACCGTCTCTTTTCGCATTTGTTGCGCAAGACCCTTTGCCGTCTGGATAGTTTCGGGCGCCGTCTGAACCCCCCGGACAATTTCCACCAGTTTCATCACCGGCACCGGATTCATAAAGTGCATACCAACCACCTGCTGTGGCCGCTTTGAGGCCCGGGCCAGTTTGGTGATGGAAAGCGACGAGGTGGAGGAGGCGAAAACGGCCTGGGCCGGACAGATTGTGTGAAGTTTCGAGAAGAGATCGATCTTGACCCGCTCGTCCTCGGTGACCGCCTCGATCACAAAATCCATTTTGGCCAATGCCTGAATGTCCAACGCCAGTTGGACGCGGCTAATAATCGGATCGAGGTCTTTCTCCGGAATTTCCTTTCGCTCGATGGCCTTCTTAAGTCCCCGCCGGATGTAATCGACCGCCTTTTCGAGTGGAGACTTGACGATATCGACAAGAATGACCTCCAGCCCCTCGCGCGCCGCCGTCTCGGCGATTCCGGCGCCGATGATCCCCGCCCCGACAATTCCAATCTTGGTAATGTTCATTTTACATTATCTTTCCACAACCATCGCCACTCCCTCTCCTCCGCCGATGCATAGCGACGCCAGACCCCGCCTCACGTTTCTCTTTTGCATCTCATGGAGGAGGGTCACAAGAATTCTTGCCCCTGAGGCGCCGATAGGATGCCCCATGGCCACCGCGCCGCCGTTGACGTTTACCTTGTCCGCCGGGATGCCGATCTTTTGATTATTGGCGATGGCCACCACCGCGAAGGCCTCGTTCACCTCCCATAAATCGATGTCGGCCGCTTTGAGACCGGCCTTTTTCAAGACTTTTTCCATCGCTGTTGCCGGGGCGATGGTGAACCACTCCGGCTCCCGGCTTGCCTGCGCATGGGCCACAATCCGGGCCAGCGGTTTGAGCCCCAGTGATTTGGCCTTCTCCGCCGACATGACGACAACCGCCGCCGCTCCATCGTTGAGGCTCGATGCGTTTCCGGCCGTCACCGTCCCCTCTTTTTCAAAGGCGGGGCGAAGGGATTTTAATTTTTCGACATTGCCACGGCCCGGTTCTTCGTCCGTATCGACAAGAACCGGATCCCCCTTCTTTTGCGGGACCGGCACGGGGACGATTTCATCCTTGAATCGGCCTTCTTTAATCGCCTTTTGCGCCCGGCGGTAGCTTTCGGAGGCGAATTCGTCCTGCATTTCGCGCGTGATCTTGTATTCTTTGGCGCACAGTTCGGCGCAGTTTCCCATGTGGATATTGTTGTACGGGTCCCAGAGGCCGTCGTGAATCATCGTATCGACAATTTTTCCGTGTCCCATCCGGTAACCGTTGCGCGCCTCCGGGAGCGCATAGGGGGAGTTGCTCATGCTCTCCATTCCGCCAGCCACGATGATCTCTTCATCTCCGGCGCGAATAATCTGATCGGCCAGCATGACGCTTTTAAGCCCCGAACCGCAGACCTTTCCGATGGTCAATGCAGAAGTCTCCTTGGGAAGACCCGCTCCCAGAAGGGCCTGTCGGGCCGGCGACTGTCCCACGGCGGCGGTCAACACACACCCCATGATCGCCTCCTCGACCTGTTCAGGTTTTATTCCCGCTCTTTTAACCGCCTCTTTAATGGCAATGGCCCCCAGTTGAGGGGCGGTGAGAGATGCGAGGGCCCCCTGAAAACTCGCAACCGGCGTTCGCGCCCCGCTGACGATGACTGTTTCTTTCATGATGATGCCTCCTTGGAAGGGAATGGATGTAACAAATGCCTCCATGATATGTCAATGAACTTGCGTTAAGGCGGTTAATTGCCTAAAATCGCGCCCAATGAATTCGAAAGGATTCACCCTCGGCGAATTTACGATGGTAATGGCGATCATTTTCCTTCTCTGTTTTGCCGCCATCCCGCAGTTTTTTGTCCTGCGCAACTTCCACAGCGAGAAGAAAATGAAAAGGGTCGTGGCCGTCGTTCAGGCGGGGATTGCGGGCTGGCATTACCGTCGGCTTTTGGACAATATCGACGCCTATCCCCCGGCGCTCGACGAGAATCCCGTTAATTCTCCCTGCCTGGCCTGTTTCGGCGCCGTGATGGAAAAACCGCTGGAGAACAACTTGTGGTTTAAAGGCTCGCCGACGGAATACTATTTTTCCCGGAACGGAAATACGGCTAAACCGGAAGATTACAGGGAAAAGAAGGATTTCAAGATCGTTTACGACCCCGCCCTCGGTTCGTTTACCGCAACGCGGATTGAGTAGCTACGACTGTTCATACGCCTTCAGAAAATCCTCCCGTTTGATCCCCGATTGAGTGCAAATGGACCGCAGAGTGGAAGATTTAATGCGCGGGTGACCTGGCATCGTCAGCGGGGTCCTGGTGCCATCAGGATTCATCCGCACCATGGAGATATGCTCCCCTTCGCGCATGGAACGAAAACCGAGCAATTGAAATGTTTTTATGACTTTGGCTTTTGGGGCATCGACAGGAAATTTCGGCATCAGGCGCCGGCTCCGGCCTCGGCAATAAACGCTTCCAGCACGGGCGAATCGTCCTCAACGGCATCAGATCCAAAGGTCTCAATATGAAATCGAATGGCCGACTTCACATCGGACAGGGCTTCTTCATACGTATCCCCCTCGCCGACCACCACTCCCTTGAGGCCAAGAGGATAAGCCACATAACCATCGGGGTGCTTTTCAATGATGACTTTTAATTGCTTCATAATAGTCCCCTTAATTGAAAATTATCATCTTGCCGGTTTATATTGTCAATTGGTTTATGCCCCGGCTACGGTGACCAGCGAAGGAGAAGAAACATCAAGCAGGCGGTTCCGAAATTCATTTGCCATTCCCGTACGGTCATATTCCAGCCACGCCTGATGGGATTCGTGAAGGGCGTCTACAGCTAAAAGTCAGCCTTTTGTTGACAACTCCTCCTGTATTCTTTTCTTCACAAATGCGACAAGTTGTTCAGCCGTTATGTTCAGTTTGTTTTTCAACACAGAAAGCCAAAATCTCTTTCTCTCTTCTTCACTCATATTTTCAAAATTAGCGCCAAAAATCTCGTGGCCAATTTTTTTTATGCCGGCGGAATCAGCTTCCAGCAACAAATCCCGCATCATGAAAGCTACGTCACGGGCATCAATACTATTATTGGTTTGTTGATCTATTCCCAAGACTTGTTTTATTGGCAAAGTGGATAAAATTTCGTAGAATTCCCGTGACGGTTCGAGTTTGAATTCCGGATCTGCCAGACTGTACGCTAAAAGTTCCTTCAGCCATGAAGGAACATACCTCGAACCGCCCCTTGCCGAAAGATAGGCATGTGCCAGTTCGTGAATGCCGGTCGGGTCAGTTTTTTCTTTTTCATTGCCTAACTCGGATTGTTGGAGATTCCGAATACTCCGAATACCAAAAGCAAAGATTGCACCAGGAAACACCACAATTTCGGGAATGCCATCCCCATTAGACATAAACCCACCAATGGGTTCCTCCCCCGGCGCAAGCCAAGGCACATATGCAACAACAGTACGATAGGAGAATAGTGGCGGAGCAATTCCGTAAAATTCGGACATTTTTTCAGCCCATTCATTGTAATAAGGGTATCGATCCGGCTGTGGCGTATCGCGGGGACATATTCTTTGATGAGTACAAAGCCGTGTATAGGGGTTACCCGTATCCCGCCATAACTGAACGATATAGGGCTTTAACAATTTCCTCTGCTTGCTTGTGGTCACCCATCCGCTAATCTCTTTTAATAGATGCATGCTTTCCTGGTCGTTTCTGGGATCAGCTTTAACAGACGCGACTCTTTGTCCAACTTTAACCTCACAATCATCCCCACCGTATTCACCATAGCAGAGGTAGGGATCATCGACATGGTTATATGACTGAACAACTGATTGATAATGTTCAGGAATATCCATACAACGGTTGTCGATACAGAGATATTTTGGATATTGCGACTCTCCCATAATACCGGTTTTATCGGCGGGAATGGCTAAAAGTTGCGTGTTATTAATTTGTTATAATTATTATCAAATGATGCGGCGAGTCATGACATGAGTCTTTATTTGATATTTAATTTGATATTCTATTTGACATTTTAAAATAAAAAACTTAGACTTTACAATAATGATCCATTTTCAGGAATCGTCCATCCTGGTAGGCGCTTCCGAATTGAGAACCCGGTTGGACAAACTTCTCAAACTCGCAAAGCAATCGAAGATTTACGTGGGTAAACGCCACCGGCCCGTGGCTGTCTTGGTCCCTTTGGAGCAATACGAACGGATGGAACAGCTCTACCAACGGGTGGAAGACAGGGTTTTGGGCTATATCGCGCGGGAACGGGATAAAAACACCGACATCAAAGACTATCTCCCCCTGGATGAAGCCGAGCGCAAGGTCGGCCTCCGCGCCTGACCTTTAAAAAAGCATGTGGTCTGTTCTGATCCACCCCCTGATTTTCAAGGAAGACTTCAAAAAAATAGACCTCTCCGCCCGGCAGAGAATCATCAAGGCTGTTCGGAAAAAACTTTCGACCGATCCGCAGGCTTATGGCCATCCCCTTTCCGGTGAACTCAAGGGGTATTGGCGTCTCCGGGTGGATGATTACCGCGTCATTTATTCGATCGTTCACGAACAGGTTCTGGTTAAAGTGATTAAAGTTGGAATCAGGCGGGACGCGGAAGTGTATGAAGAGATGATCAACAGACTGGGCGTGGAATGGTGAATAATTGAGACTCACTTCACATTCAGCGCCCCCACCAAAAAGGTGGAGAGCCAGGGGATATAGGTGATGATGACAAGGCAGATGAGAAGGATAATCAGATACGGAATGGCGATCCGGTAGAGTTCGAGGATCGACCGGCCAAAGCGGAAAGAAGAGATGAAGAGATTCAACCCCACCGGCGGCGTCAGATAGCCGATCTCCAGATTGGTGAGGAAAATGATGCCGAGATGCACCGGATTCACGCCGTACTTGTAGGCGATCGGCGTGATGAGCGGCACGACGACGATGGTTGCCGAAAAAATATCCATGAGACAGCCGACGATCAGAAGGAAAATGTTCAGCAGGACAAGGAACATCAACTTACTGCTGATGTACTGGCTTACCCATTCGAAAAGCCGCATCGGAACGCGGGCATCGACCAGGTAGTTCGTCATCCCCATCGCCACGCCGAGGATGATGAGAATCCCGCCGACCAAAAGCATCGATTCGCGGATGATGCGGGGGACATCCCTGAAAAGCTTGAGATCGCGGTAGATGAAGACCTCGACAACCAAAACATAGAAGGCGGTTACCGACGCCGCCTCGCTGGCGGTGATGAATCCGCCATAGATGCCGCCGAGAATGAGAAATGGAAGCGGGGCCTCCCAGGCGGCCTCTTTCAGCGATTTGAAAACGTTTTTCCAGACAAACGGAACGCGATGAACCCCCTTCTTTGACCCGAAGTAAACGCCATAGAGGGAAAGGGCGGTGACAAGAACCATTCCGGGAAAGATGCCCGCCAGAAAAAGCTTGTCGATGTTCACATTGGCGATGAGGCCGTACAGGATGAGCGGGAGGCTCGGCGGAAAAAGAAGCCCAAGGCTCCCGCAGGAGGTCACCAAGCCCATCGAAAATTTGTCCTCGTATTTCTCCCGCATCAGAATGGGATACATCAGGCCGCCGAGCGCGATGATGGTAACGCCGCTGGCGCCGGTAAAAGCGGTGAAAAAGGCGCAGGAAAAAATGGTGACAATTGCGAGTCCGCCGGGGAGCCAGCCAAGAACCGCCTGCGCCACGTTCACCAGCCGCTTCGGCGTTCCGCTCTCGGCCATCAGATAGCCGGCAAAGGTAAAGAGCGGGATGGTGACAAGCGTCGGCGCCGAGGCCATCCGGTAGAACTCGATCATGATGGCCGAGGTGTCGATATCGGCGTGGAAAAAGGAATAGAGGGCAATCGCGCCGAAGATGACAAACAGCGGGGCGCCGAGGAGGGCGAAGGAAATGAGGGCGAGGGTTGTGCTCATCGAGTTGATCAATTCAAATCCCCCCTGCCCCCCTTTGACAAAGGGGGGGATGGGGGGGATTTTCATTTCAATTTGATTTTTACCGAAATTTCCATCTCCTGATGTTCCTTCGCCTTCGCGATCGCCTTCCCTCCGCCGCCGAATTTCCAGAGAACCTCGACAATCTGGACAAAATAGGCGTAGGTGATGACGGCAAAACCGGCCGGCATGATGGTGATGAAATACCAGGTGGGGACTTTGGCAAAGAGAATCGTTTCCGCCCCTTTTTCGTCCATCATGAACTTCCAGGCCGCCTTGGCCAGAAGAAAGCAGACGACAATACAAAAAAAGCGGATGAACAGATCCACAATCGGCTTGGCCCTGGCCGGCAGTACCTTTGCCAGGGCGTCAATGGAGATATGCCTCCCCTCCCGCGTCGAAAGGGTAGCGCCGAAAAAGGCAATCCATAGAACCAGATGACGGGCGAAAACATCCCCCCAGTTGATCCCGGAATCGAAAAAATTCCTTAAGACCACCTGCAGGGAGGCGAAGAAAAGAAGAACAATAAGGGTGAGGCCGAGAAGAAAGGTCTCGATTTTCACCAGAAGTTTGTTGAGGCCGAAAAGCCAATTAAGAGGGTTGAGCATTACGTGAGTGCCCGAGTGCCCGTGTGCCCGTGTGCCCGTGTGCCCGCGTCCAAGATCTGTAAACTCTGGCACACAGGCACTCGGGAACCCGGGCACGGTCTTATCACGGCGCCGCCGCGATCAGCCCATTGATCTTGTCCAGCAACTCCTGCGGGTACAATTTCCCGACTAATTTCTGCTGGACCTCCTTGCTGATCCCTTCGAGCTCGCTTAGCGCCTCGGGAGTCAGCTGGACAACCTGAATCCCGGACGATTGCAAAACCGACAGCGAGCTTTGATTGTCGGCGCGCGTCTTGGAGATCAACTGGGTTGCCTGATTGCTGATGACCTCTTTGACGACTTTTTGTTCATCGGGGGTCAGCTTGTCCCATTCCCCCTTCGCCACCACGATGCCGCCGGTGCCATCCACGAGGTTGACGTCGGTCAGATATTTCACCTTCGTGTGCCACTGGAAGGCGATCGCCCCCAGTTCGGGGGCATAGGCCCCATCGATCAGGCCGGTCTGGAGTGAAGTGAGCACATCGGTGATCGCCAGCGGAACCGGCACCACCTTCAGCGACTCATACATTGCCTGCGCCAACGGGTCCCCCTCCCACATCCACATCTTTAAACCGGTCAGATCGGCCTTTTTGGTGACCGGCTTGTTGGAGAAGATTTTGACAAATCCGACCTCGGCCCATCCCAAAAGGACAAACCCTTTTTGAAGGAATTTGTCTTCAAAGTACTTCCGCATACTGCCATAGACCGCGTCGGCCTGCGCATAGCTCTTGAAGAGAAACGGCAGTTCAAGGACGCGGATTTCGGGCTCAATCATCCCGAGGCCGACGCCGGTCAGCGCCCCCCCCTGCATCTGCCCGATCCGCATCTTCCGGACGACATCCTTTTCATCCCCGGCCTGGCCGCCGAAATAGATCTGAAAATCGACCCTCCCCCCTGTTTTGGCCAGCACCTCCTCTTTCATGGCGTTTAGCCCTTTGGCAAGGGTGGTGCCGTCGGGGGCCAGCGTGGCGATTTTCAACACCTTGGCCGCGCCGGTCGCCGGCGCCGCCCCCTGCGCCAGCGCCTGGCCGGCGACGAAAACTGTCAAAATCAAAGACAACATGAGCGATCTCATTCCTGATTTCATGGTTTTCTCCCTTTTGGTTTTGAATGAACAATTCGAACATGGTTCAACACAGTTCACCATGTCCCTCAAACTAAAACATTGTCGCCGAATGGTCCAAAAACCACCGCGCCCTCAACTTGGCCAGTTCGTTGGCCAGACGTTGTTCCGGCAAACTGTCCGCCGGTGTGGCCAGCACTTCATTCAGCAAACTTTCGAACAGCGCCTTGTCCTGGTTCTGCACGGCATAGGATTGCGCATACGTCACCAGGCTCAAAAGAAATTTCCTTTTATAGGCGATGGCCGCTTTCTCGAAATGCCCTTTGGATTTTTCGGGGTTCCCGCCGAACATGGCGGGACGCGATCCGAACGAAAAACCGAAAAAGAGATGCGGCCCGGCGTAGAAATAGTTTTCATCGAGATCCAACACCCGTTGCATGATGGCTTCCACTTTGGGAAACTCGGCGATCGCCGCGGGCGAATCCTTGTTCAGGTTGATCCAGCTCCCCCAGTTGAAGGCGGTCCAGAAAAGGGCGGGAATCGAACCGCGTCCGAAGGAGCGGAGCGATTTTTTAAAGGTATCGAGGTCCCTGGTCAGGGCGCTCTCGAACGCGCCGTTCCGGTTCAAGACGCGGAGGCCGAAATCCTTTCCCTTGAGGTAAAACGCTTTGGCCCGTTCCTCGCTTTGCGCCCTCTTCGCCTCGTCCACCCCCTTGTACTTGAGCATGTTCCACTCCAGAAAACCGAATGTGTAGTTGGCGTAAGAACGGGACAACAGGACCAGATACGTTTTGTTTTTGGGGTTGTCGTACTGGAATGCCTCCAGCATCTTGATCATCGTCAGACCGGTGTTTTCGGCAAGCTCCACGTCCGATTCCATCTCAAACGCCGGCGCCCCCCCCTTGAAAATCTGGGCGGTGATGTCGGAGGCGATCTGTTTGGGGGTGCAGGAAGGAAGGAGAAAGAGAAAAGGGATGATGAATAGACGTCGCATGAATGGACTCACTTAAACGCATTTTAATGGGCTGTCAAATTTTTTGTGGTCTCCGCACATCGGCCTCTACGCGGCGCGTCATGGAGGGATTTCATGAAAGAATCTGTGAGAGAAACCGGAGTGACTTGAACGGTTTTCCCGCCGTGTATTGGATGAAATATTCAAAGGCCCGGCGCGTCTGGGCGACATGATCGGTCTTCCAGCCCTGGGAGGGCTCCCACCCTTTGGAGAGCCATTTCGAGGGGTCATGTTCGACGGAGGCGAGAAGACCGGAGATGGCCTCATAGCTTAAAGGGTGCGAATCGGTGGGCGCCCTCCCCGGGCTGGGAGCCCTCCCAGGGCTGGGAGCCCTTCCAGGGCCCGGAACGGACAAATTTTCGGAACAGCGTGAGCAGACAACGCTCCCCTGCCGGCCATCGAAAAAATACTGAAGATCGGGCGAAATTTTCCGCCGGCAGAGGCCGCAGGCCGAAAGCGAAGGCTGAAAGCCGAAAAGGGTCAGCAATTGGTGTTCCATCAGCGGGATAAGAGGAGTCGAAAGCGCCCCGGCCCCGTCGATGGCCTGAAGGAAACGATCGAACATGCGGTAGACATCCGGAAGCGCCTGCCGTTCCTGCAAAAACTCCAGAATCATCTCGGCAAAATAGCAGGCAACCGCGAATTTGGAGAGATCGTCCCTGACCCCTTCCATCCCTTTATCCAGAGCCGCGCTTTTGAGAAAAAAAAGCTCATCCCCTTTTCGTTCGGAATAGACGAGCTCCACCCGGTTGAAAAGGTCGAGTGCGCCGGCAAACCGCTTTCGCGAGATCCTCCCCGCGGGGGCGAACCCCTTCTGTTTTTTCCCCTCCGTGGTCAGCCACCAGACAATCAGATCCGATTCGGAATAGGGAATTTTTTTAAGAATAATGGCGGTGGTTTTATGAAGCATATACAAACAAAGAGAAGTCCTTTTGGCGAAGCAATTTTCGTTCCCGCCAGCCACATCCGCCGACAAGACAATCCACCTCTTAAGCGGCTTACGAAAATTGCGAAGACAAAGGGACTTTTCTTTGTTTGCGAACGGTTATCATCATAGCTCAATTTCGTCAAAATGCGACATCTGCTTGAACAACTTGTACCGGTGGCGGATCTCATCCATTGTCAACCTCCGCAAACGGTCGCAACTGAAGGCCTCCACATTAAACGACGCCATCGTACTCCCCACAATCACCGCCTTTCTCAAACCCGGCAGTGAAAGATCCCCCGTCTTCGCCAGATAGCCCATAAAACCGCCGGCAAAGCTGTCCCCTGCACCGGTGGGGTCTTTGATATCCTCAAGCGGCAGGGCCGGCGCCGAAAAGACATGTTCATCGTGAAGGAGCAGGGCGCCATATTCCCCCTGTTTGATGACGATAATCTTCGGCCCCAGGACGTGGATTTTTCGGGCGGCACGGACGAGATTCGACTCCCCCGCCAAAAGCCGCGCCTCCCCTTCGTTGATGGTCAGGATATCGACCTTCCCGATGGTCCTGATGAGCGAATCGCGCTTCCCCTGAATCCAGAAATTCATCGTGTCGCAGGCGATGACCTTCGGTTTATTGACCTGTTCAATCACCTGCCTTTGGAGATCGGGGTCGATATTGGCCAGAAAGACATATTCGATGTTGCGCCAGGCCAAGGGAATTTTGGGGGTGAATTTTTCAAAGACATTCAGGTCGGTTTTGAGTGTTTGGGCGTTGTTCAAATCGTAGTCGTACTTTCCGGTCCAGCGGAACGTCTTCCCGGGGGCCCTTTCAATCCCCTCGATGTCGATTTTTTTTGATCTTAAAAACCTCAAATGCTCGTCCGGAAAATCCTCCCCCACCACCGCCACCAGATGGACGTCGGTGTAATAAGAAGCCGAAACGGCAAAATGAACGGCCGAACCTCCCAACCCTTCGTTGATCGTGCCGAAAGGGGTTGTAACCGTGTCGAGAGCGACAGAGCCGGTGACCAATATAGACATTATAAATACCTCCCGATAATCAATTTCAAACGGGCCTTTGTCGCCGGCGGGATTTTTTTTAAGTCGGTGACAATCGCGTGCCGAAGGGCATTCCGACAGGCGCACCCTTCGGTCTTTTCAAGGCGGCCTACGGTCCGTTTGAGGATCTTTTGCGCCGTCAGCGCATTTTGATTCAGCACGGCGATCACCTCGTCGGCCGTGACCGGCTCCCGGCTTTCGTGCCAACAGTCGTAGTCGGTGGAAAGGGCCAGTGTGGCGTAGCAGATTTCCGCCTCGCGCGCAAGTTTTGCCTCGGTGAGGTTGGTCATGCCGATCACATCGGCGCCACAGCTCCGGTAGAAATGCGATTCCGCTTTGGTGGAAAACATCGGCCCTTCCATGCAGACATAGGTTCCCCTTTCGTGCATGACCACGCCGGAGGCTCGGGAGGCGGCAATCAACTGCCGCCGCAGACTTTCGCAGACCGGATTTGCAAAACTGACATGCGCCACAATTCCTCTTTCAAAAAAAGTGGAAGGGCGCCCGCGCGTCCGGTCGAAAAACTGGTCGATCACCACCATATGCCCCGGCTCGATCTCTTTTTTAAGCGACCCCACCGCCGAAACGGAGAGAATCGCCCCGACGCCAAGTTTTTTCATTCCCCAGATGTTGGCGCGGAAGTTTACCTCGGAAGGGGTGTGGCGGTGGCCGACGCCGTGTCGGGCCAGAAAGATCGCCTCTTTCCCCTCGAGTTCACCCAGAAGGAAAGAGTCGGATGGTTTCCCAAACGGGGTTTTGAGGGAAATCTTTTTTTTCAGCCGAAAATCGGCCATCGAATAAAGCCCGCTCCCGCCGATAATGCCGATGGACGCTTCCGTTGTCATCAAGGGGACTTCTCATAAATAATTGCCATTTCATTTGCAATGTTTTTTCTTCTTATCTAGATTACCCCCATGCTCGAACGACTGCCGTCCCCGGAAATTCTCAAAAAACTTCTCTCGAAGGGGGGGGAATTTGCCGAAATCTACGCCGAAAAGACCCGCTCCACAAAAATTCTTTGTGAAGACAAAAAAATCGAGAGCGTCATTTCGGGAGTGGACAACGGGGCGGGACTGCGGCTGATTGCCGACTTGAGGACTGCTTACGGATTCACCAATGAACTGACCCCCTCCTCTCTTTTGAACCTCGCCTCGGAGATCGCCGGTTCGATGAAGGGGGGGCGGTTTGGCCGTGACATCGATCTGAAAAAGAAAAATCCCCTGCTTCATTTCCCCATTCAAACAGATCCCGCAACCGTCTCGACGGCGGACAAGGTGTTGATGATCCGAAAGGCTGAAGGGTTAGCCTGGTCGCTGGATAAACGGATTGTCCAGGTCTCCGTCCGTTATTCGGATACGACTCGTCATGTGGAAATCGCCAATTCGGAGAACGATCTGGTCGATATGTCAACGACATTGACGGTACTGGGGGTGTCGGTGACCGCCTCTGATGGAAAAAGCTATCACACCGGCTATCATGCCATCGGCGGTCATATCGGCTACGAGGTTTTCACTGGACCGGATGTTGAAAACACCGTCCGAAAGGCGGTTCATCGCGCCCTCATTAATCTAACCGCGGCCCGCGCCGCCGGGGGCGCCATGCCGGTGGTGATTTCGTCCGAGGCGGGAGGGACGATGGTGCATGAGGCGGTCGGTCACGGCTTGGAGGGGGATCTCGTTTGTGAAGGGATGTCGGTCTATGAGGGAAAAATCGGCCGGACTATTGGATCTCCCAAGGTGACCGTCTGGGATGATCCGACATATCCCGCCAGGCGTGGATCGTATGCCTTTGACGACGAAGGGACACCGGCGCAAAAGGCGGTACTGGTGGAAAACGGCGTCTTAAAAACTTATATGTACGACCGCTTAACCGCCATGAAGATGAACTCAAAGGCCGGTGGCCCCGCCATTGGCGGGGGCCCTGCTGTCTCAAACGGCCACGGGCGGCGCGAATCGTATGAGCACAAACCGATCGTTCGGATGACCAACACGATGATCGCGCCCGGCAAAGACGATCCCGATGCGATCATCCGTTCCGTTGACAAAGGACTTTTCGTAAAAATGATGGGGGGCGGGCAGGTGAACACGGTGAACGGCGACTTCATGTTTGAGGTAAGCGAGGGTTACCGGATTGAGCATGGAAAAATCGGCGAGCCGGTTCGGGGGGCGACCCTCACCGGAAACGGGCCGGAGGTTTTGAAGATCATCGACAGGGTGGGAAACGATCTCGGTTTTTCCATCGGCACCTGCGGCAAGGACAACCAGGGGGCGCCGGTGGCCGACGCCATCCCGACGATTAGAATTCCCGAACTGGTTGTGGGGGGGATTGTGTCGGAATAAATGTTATTGAAATACCAACTATAGTTGGTATATAGTGGGGGTTGCGGATGTCCTTGAGCGGAAAGGAGATGATGCGGCTGTACGAACGGCATGGATGGACCCTTCTGCGGCAAAAAGGGAGCCATGTCCAGATGGGCAAAGGAAATGAAAGGGAGACGATACCTCTGCATTCGGAGCTCAAAAAGGGGCTGGAGAGAAAGCTCTTGAAAAGGCTTGGAATCGGGAAAGGGAAACAATGAAATACCATTTTAAAATCCATAAGGAGAAAAGGGGCTATTGGGGAGAGTGTGTCGAGTTAAAGGGATGCGTGAGTCAGGGCCAAAGCCTCGATGAACTGACCGGGAACCTCAAGGAGGCGCTCGATCTGTACCTCGATGAACCGGTGGATTCAAAAGTGATATTCAACCTGCCCAAACGGGGACTTCAAGGAAGAAATACAATCGAAATAGAAGCCGATCCCCAGATTGCCTTGGCGGCACTCTTGCGGGTTGAGCGCTTAAAACATAAATGGACCCAGAAGACAGTCGCAAAAAAGCTCGGAGTTCCTCTCTACAGCTATCAAAAGCTGGAGCATTCGAAGACCGCGAACCCGCAGTGGAAAACCCTTATCAGGCTTCGACATATTTACCCCACGTTAAACCTTAATCTTGCCGCGTAACGGTATTTCACTACTTCCAGCACTTAACCCCAGCGTCCACTGGCGCGCCTCGTCCGCCAGATCGGCCGTGCCCTTGTTCCGCGAGAAAAATCCGCCGCCGTTGCGATAAGACACCTGATGGGTATCGAGGAACGACTTCAGGGTCTGGCCATTGACAGCGAAATTGACGTTCTGGCCCAACTGCCCTGTTGCCTCCGCCATTGCCATGTCGGAGAGCTTCATCGAGACCACGCCAACCACTTCGCCCTTTTTGTTTAACACCGGACTGCCGCTCGATCCGGGCTGGATCGTTGACAGCATCTATGGTCACAACCTTCGCCAACCCGTCGCGCCTTTCGAGACGAAGCTCAACACATTCGTCAATGACGTGTTAGTTTCGTGAACTCGGTCTCACGGGCGCATCCGGTTTATCAAGAGCTTCGGTGCTAATTTGGCGGTCTTGGCAAAGGTCCCTCCAGACAGTGGTTGCCGCTCCGCGAATTCGCTCTCGCAATTCACCACGCATTCGAATTTCGTTTCGTAATCCCAGCATAGGGGAGTAAAAGTTTTTGAGTTGTGCTTCGACGAAAGCAAGACGCCGCTGACTTCGGTCACGACGGCCCGTAAGCCAAGAGCCGATTACCACACCAATGTTGTGTAAAATTACGTTGACAAATTACACCTGATTGCGGTACTTTTTAAATCGTGCCCACGGCGAATATCAAACTCCCCTCCACGGCGGTCGCTGAGGTCAAAAAATTCACCGGCGAAAAAACCGGCCAGAAAGCGGTTCAAAAGGCCCTGGTTTATTTTTTAAGGGACGCCCGCCAGCGGCGAATCACCCGCGTTTTGGATTCCGTCTCCTTCAAAAAAAGCTTTAATCCGCTCCGCTTAAGGCGTCATGAAAGATAAATACGTGCTCGATTCATCCGTCTGGATTGAAATTGAGCGAAAAAATCCCGCCGTGCTGGAACGCGTCCTTCCCCTCATTGAAAAAAATCAGGTCTGTCTCGTTGACCTGATCGTGGCCGAACTTCTGCGGGGCGCAAAAACGCGCAAGGATTTTTTAAAATTGAAAGACGGGTTTTCCGTTTTCCTACAGCTCTCGACAAAGTGGGAATCGGTGGCCGAGCTTGCCTTCAATACAGGGCGCAGGGGTTTTACCCCTCCCCTGACCGATCTGTACATCGCCCAGTGCGTCCTCGAGAATCAAAAAACGCTCGTGACGCATGACAAACATTTCAGACATATTGCCCAAGTGAAGCCTTTTGAAGTGATTTTACTCAAGTAAGGGATTATTTTGTCCACTTATAAAACGTCATCGGCGCCACGTTTAGTTCCCGCGCGGCTTTATAGGGCTGACGTGGATATTTTTTGGCGATTTGGGAAAAAACATTTTTGCGAATTTGGACAAGGCGCGTTCCTTCCATATACATGAGAACTTTTTTTTGTCCTTCGTCGGCCGTCTCGCGAAAACGGTTTTCGCGCATCCATTTATAGGCGGTGGCTACACTGATGCCCAGACTCAAGGCGGCGCGCGGGACATCGAAGTCAAGAGCCGCCAGTGCGCTGGCAAAGACAAGACGTTCGTGGTCGGCCCAAGAGAGGCCGGGGCGGTACCAGCCGATCATTGGAGAGCCAGATGCCACCCTCACCCCTCCGCCGCACGTCCGTGTGGCGGACCTCTCCCCTCCAGGGAGAGGGGGTTTCTGGAGTCGATCGTGTAAATATTTCGGAATCGAATCGGCATTAAGAACCGTTCTTTCGCAAAGCACTGCCGAAGAGGCGATGAAATTCTTCAATTCCCTGACATTCCCCGGCCAGGCGTAATCTTCCAGCGTTTTCATGAGCCGGCCGCCGATCCGCTCCGGTTTTTTGCGCTTCGTCTCCCGGCGGTATTCCTTTAAAAAATGTTCGGCCAAAAGGGGAATGTCCTCCGGCCGGTCGCGAAGCGCGGGGAGGGTCGCCTCAAACCCCGCCAGACGATAATAGAGATCCTCGCGGAATTTTTTTGCCTCCATCGCCTCACGCAAATTTCTGTGCGAGGCGGAAACAACCCGGATATCCACCGGCCGCCCCGATCGATCGCCGATGCGCAGGACCTCCCGCTCCTGCAAAACACGCAGAAGTCTGACCTGAAGATCAAGCGGCAGATCGGCGATTTCGTCGAGGAACAACGTCCCGCCATTGGCTGTCTCGATCAACCCCACCTTGTCCCTGTCCGCCCCCGTGAAGGCCCCTTTCACATGGCCAAACAGTTCGCTCTCGATCAGATTTGCCGGAAGCGCCCCGCAATTAATGGCCACAAACGGTTTTTGTTTGCGCGGAGACGATTCGTGGAGGTAACGGGCGAGCAGTTCCTTGCCGGTCCCAGTTTCCCCGGCAATGATAACCGGCAGGACCGATTCCGCCAGCCGGTCCAGCGATTTGAGCAGTTCTCTGATCACCGGCGACCGGGTCAGAATCGGCCCGCCGGTCAAAACAAATTGCATTTCGTCCGGGAGGCTTCGGATCCGCTCGCGCGCCCGCTGAAGATCGAACTGCGACAGATCCAGGTCGGCCTTGAGTTTTTCATTGGCGCGCCGATGGAATTCCAGCAGTTCATGATTCGTCAGCGCCAGCCCCGCCTGATCGGCAAAGGCATCGATGGTCCGGACGATTTTTTCGTCGAAGGCCCCCACCCTCACGGTGTGAGACAGATAGAGAACCCCCAGTATCTTTCCGCGAAAGACGATGGGTGAGCCGAGGATCGATTTCAGGCGAAGCACCGCAACCGATTCGGACTGGCTGAACAAAACGTCCCGCGAGGCATCCACGCTTATGACCGTCCGCCCCGATTCGAGCGCCTTATTCGCGACCGATTGCGATACCTCGGCCAACGCCGAATCGAGTTCGGCATTCAGGCTTAAGGCGGGACAAAGTTCTCCCTTGTCGTTCTTCCGTAAAATCACCCCCAGTTCCGCCCCGGAGAGTGAAAGGGCATGCCCCAAAATCCGGCGCAGAAGTTCGTCCAAAGGCATATCGCCGGCCAGATCGCGGTTGATTTTCAGGATGGCTTCGAGTTCCGCCTGGGAACCGGACGGGCCGACAATGATCGCTTCTTTTCGGGTCTGATCGCCGATGTCGGATTTGTACCTTTTTTTCAGTTCTTCAAGCGCCTCTTTTTTCACCGGATCGTCGGCATAGTAGTTGAGTTTGGAAAGGTCCCGCGCATAGGCCGTCTCATCCTTCATCCCCTGTCCGGCACGGCAACGGGCCAAAAGGACCCAGAAACGGAAATTTTTGATATCCGCGTCCTCCTCCGCCATGTGTCCGGCGCGATTCAGATAATCGCGGGCCCTCTCCCATTCGCGGCGCTTGCCGTAAATTTCACCCAGCTCCACGTAAGACCGGCAGACCAGATTTTTTTCGAAGGCGTAGTGCGCCGGTATTTTGGCGGCAAATTCAAGCGAGTCTTCCAGGTCGTGGATAGCCGGGTCGTTTAAATCATGTTTGGAAGCCAGAACGCCCCGGTTCTGGCAGATGGCGGCGGAGGAGGTGTAATCGCCGATAGCCAGCGCCACTTCGAGGGCCTCGCCGTAATGGATTTTGGCCTCTTCCCACCGGTCGGTATTGCGGAGGAGATTCCCCAGTCCGTTCAGGCCTCTCAAAATAAAGGCCGGATCGCCCCTCGTTCGGGCCTGACCGATCGAGAGACGAAAATACTTTTCCGCGTTGGAGGTGTCATTCAGTCCGGCATACGACTGGGCCATATTATAATAGATGCCGGTTTCCTTTTCCGGAGAAGCTGTTTTCAGTTCGTCCGAGAGGCGTTCGACCGCTTTTTGATATTCGCCCGCCTGAAGACAGGCCAGGCCGAGATCGAGGTTGGTGATGAGCGACGCCTCTTTGACAGACAGCCCGCTCTTCATTTTACGAAGAGACTCCTCAAACGAGGCGACAGCCTCCTTTGCCTTTCCCTGTCTTAAAAGAAGGTAGGCCAAAAAATTCCGGATGCGGATTTCATCCACCGCGTGCGCGGGATCGTTTCGAAAAATCTCCAGCGCGGAGCTTAAGGCCTCATGGGCGCGGTCGAATTCTCCTTCATCGATGGCAGACTCCCCTTTTAAGGCCAAAAGGCGCCCCCGTTTTTCGAGCCTCTTCTCCCCCTCCTTTTCGGCCCGGCAGGCCGCCACGCGGCAAGCCGCCTCGGCCAACCGGGCCAGTTTTTCCCAGAGGGGATCGGTTGCGGGGGCCTTTCTTTGCCTCACCTTTCTTTCAAGTTCCCCTGCCACCCATTCGAAGGTCTCCTCGATGCCGTCCGAGGAGATTTTTTCCGGGAGGACGGCAGTCCAATCGATGAGGGACAGAGTTGCCCTGGTCACCTGCCCCGTTACATCGGCCAGAAGATTTTTTTCCGAAAGGAGGCAGAGGAGGTTCCATACCGAGGCGGGGTGCCCCTCTGTGAGTCGATAAACTTTTTCAAGGAATGTTTCCGGAATTTCGGAAAGATTCAAAGCCACCTCCCCCCACTTTTTCACCTCCTCCCGCGTCAAAGATCCGAGGGTGATTTCGATGGTTTCATAACCGGCAGGCGCTTTTTGGCGATCGATCAGATAGAGCATAACTCCCCCTTGGGGGGAGTTATCGCTGTCCACGAGAAAGATCTGATGACGACGGGCGGGGCTTAAGGCGATCAGTCGATAAAAGACCTCGCGCAGGAACCGGCTGACGCCGATCCCCTCTTTTCCTTTCACCACCAGCGCCGTTTTTTCTTCTCTTTTGAGAGACTCTTCGATTTTGCCCACTGTCTCTTTTAATTGCGCTTCCCGTCCGACAAAGGCGGTTTGTGTCAATACAAAGGCGGACTTTTGGACAAGGCTTAAGGCCTTAAACGCCGAGGCGGGCCGGTCGGCGGGATTTTTGGCCAGCATTTGGTGAACGAGGTCGGCCCAGACAGGAGGCACATCGTTTCTTAAAAGACCGATCAGTTCAGGCGTCCGGTGGAGGTGGGTGTTGACGGTCTCGTTGCTGTCTTTTCCGAGAAAAGGATTTTTTCCGGCAAGTACGGTGTAAAAGGCAACACCCAGACTGTAAAGATCGGCGCGATGATCGCAGGACCGGCGAAGAATCACCTCCGGCGCCATCGTGCTGGGGGTGCCACCGTAGAGAGACGGCGGCTTGACCCCTTCGACTCGCTTCGCTCGCTCGGGGTCAACAGGAGATGCCGCATCCGTTTGAACCGGGACCGGCCTTGCCAGACCGAAATCGAGGATTTTTGCTGTGCCTCTCTCATCCACCAGAATATTCGCCGGCTTGATGTCGCCGTGGATGATCCGCCAGCGATCCAGCTCGCAAAGCCCCTTTAAAATTCCGATGAAAACAGGTTCGTATTCGGAAAAGGGGCGCCCCGGACAAAAAACATCCAGCGGAACCCCGTCGAGAAATTCCTCGATCAAAAAAATCCGGCCGTCTGGCAGAGCGCCAAAATCCTCCAGGTGAACGATGTTTGGATGGGCCAGATCTTTAAGAACCCAAAATTCGTAACGGAGCGAGGAAAGAACGAGATCGGCGGAAATCCCTTCCGGCGGTTTCATCAATTTAACAGCAACGCGCTTATCCCCTTTTTCCCCCAAAAAGACCTCGGAAAAGGCCCCTTTGCCTAATGATCGTCTTAATTCATAATCTAAAATTTTTATAATATGCATATTTTATAGTCTTAATTTTAGATCTAATTTTAATAAAAAGCAAGTGCCTATTTTTTAACTGACTGAAATTACAGCATAAAATAAACTTGGCACGCTTTGTGCATTTATCTTGGGCATGGGTCCACAAACAACAACCAAAGGAGAAAGTCATGAAGACAAACTCATTAATCAAAAAAGCATTGTTAGTCCCCATCTTCTGTTTAGCCGTCATTGGGTCATCGGGTTGCGCAGGCTTGAGCCTCGAACCCACCGATGATGGTTCGACAACAGGAGAGGATTCCACCGGCACATCATCGGCTGATGATGTCGCCAGTTTTTCCGCGAACGATGAATATCTGTTCGTTTCGGACAACGGCGATTTCGTCAATCCCGAAGAGTTCCCCTCCATGTATGCCCTGATGGAAATGGCCTGGGGCTTCATCAAGGCGTTTGACCCCGCCCGCCATTACCCCATCGACTGGGAAGGGGACGACATCCCCCCCCTTGTCGCCATCGACGAGGTGGCGGATTTCATGGCGGAGAACGATCAGCCGAATGAATATGGTTGCGCCCTCCCCGTCGGCGCGGGAACCGATTCGCTTCCGGAGATGGATGAAAGCTGGGTCGGTTCAGCGACCGGCGGATGCGGCACCTGGGCCACCGCCATGTGCAACCGTATTCTGGGGATCACCGACGCGGACAGCGAGGTGACCCGGGATGAATGGAACGACATCGCCGAAGGGATCGGCCAGAATGACACCGGCGGTTCCGAGATGACCGGCCAGTCGTCCTACTATGAAGACCTCGGCTACTGCGTCCATAACAAGAAGTTCGACGGCTCGGCGGAAGATTACGCCGAGATGGAGGAAAAGAGTGACGAGGAGTGTGACATCAAACTCTACTTCTGGAAGAGAAACAGCGACGACACCTATTCGAACGGCCATGTGGAAACAGTCACCGACGTTGATGCCGATGCCGAGACCGCCACGACCAACTCGTGGGGAAACGAAGGAACGGTGAGCGGCGGCAACGATGGCGATTTCGATCATTCGCTGGACGGGACCCAGTTCCACGACGACGAAGGGAACGAACTGTGGCCCGCCGACTCCACGGAGGTGTGGGTCAGCTATGTCTGCGAATGCGGGTTCTTCGAAGGGATTGCACAGGCCCTTGGATTCTAAACGTGAAAGATAAGGGGGCGGGATAATCCCGCCCCCTTTTCTCCTTTGAAATTACCGCATAGTGCATATAATGAGAAAAAAAATGAAAACACTTTTTTTAAAAATTATCCTCGGAACGTTTTTGCTTTTAACCACCTCCTGCGGTTCGGGGGGCGGGGAGTCCCCTTCCACTGAAATCCCGGCGCCGGTTTCGCATCTCTCGGCCTCCAGCCCCGACAGTGACGGACTTATCCGCGTAACCGCCGAGGCCGGCTTTACCGACGGCGGAACTACTGTGACCATCACCAACCCCTCGGCCGTAACGAATCTTTGGCTCGACTGGCTGATTCCCAGCGCCCATGCCCATGCGACGCACACCATCACCTCCAACGCCGACGGATCGTTTCAGGAAGAAATCGAGGGGGCGGTTGGCGATCGACTCGAAGTGACCTATACGGTCGATGGCGCCGGGGCGTCGGCTGATGTGACCGTCCCCGCAAACACCCCTTCCCTTCCGGCAACATCGAACATCCAGGATGTGGGCATCGATCCGAACACCGGCACCGCCCTTGTTGTCGCCAACGACGGCGTCGATGGATTCATCCACCTCATTGATTTGTCCGATATGTCCTATGAGTCCACGATCGATTTGCCCGGCGCCTCCGGCGCCTCCCGGATCGCCACCGATCCGACAACGGGCGATTCCATTATCCTCGATACCGAAAACGTCACCGCGATTCACATCACGCTTTCCGGCGGCGGTTCGGTTGTATCAACCACCGGCATTATCGATTCCTCCGATCTCTCTGCCGGACCTTCCGGCGACTATGTGCTCATCGCCCACACCGACCCGACGCCGGCCTTGTCCTTTTTCGATCTCGCATCCGACTCGGCAACGGCCATCGGCGATTCCGCGACTGAAGGGGGCACCGCACAGGAGTCGGCCCTTTTCGTTGCCTCCGATTTTGACGGGACGGACGACATGGCAGGGGTGGTAAGTTTGATGCCCGATTCTTCTTTTCTCCTCACCACGCACATCATCGACGAAATAGTCCCTTCCATCACGCAAGATGGCGCCTTTCCGCTCGACATCACCTCACCCGGCGGGATTTTTGTCTTTTCGATCGGCGCCGAGGCCTTTGTGACCGATTCGTCCACCGACTTGGCCTTGAGAATTTCACTGACCGATGGCTCGGCAGTCTCCATTGATGTCGGCGATGATCCGCGGGGTGTTGCCGTGAACGAAACGGGGCTTACAGCCTATGTCGTCAACAACGCCGGCCGGACCGTTTCGGTGATTTCGCTCACCGATGATACGGTCACATCCACGGAGGAGGTTGGCCTTTCCCCCACCGAAATCGCCATTGGCGACGTGGGGGGGACGGCAACGGTCATCGTCATTAATACCGGCGACGAAACCGCCACTATTTTTTGACTCATTTTGATAATTTTTCTCAATTTGATTGAAATCTCTGGCTGGTTTGACCCCCTTTTCTCCCTTTTTGAATGACATAACAAACTGATATTTAACGAAATTTAAAAAACGCTCCGCAGTCTTATTTTGGCCTCGATTTTGCACCTTTTTTCGAGGTACAATAACTTAATTTTTGTAATAATAATTTAATATAAGGAGGCATCAGTCATGAATCACTCGAAAATTCTTGTTTATTCATCGGTCTTTTTTTTCCTCTTGTCCGCCTGCGGGGGTTCGTCAGGAGGAGGAGGAAGCGACGGCGGTGGTGATGATGGTGATGAAATAACAAATACCTTGGGTGATGCCTATCCAACCGACCTTGCCCTTGCCTCTCCGTTCGCCACCAGTTCCGGGGGGAGCGCCCTTAAAAAACAGGAGGCATTTACGCCACCAGTGACCCACGAGGAAAAAAAGGAGGTCATCGCTGAAATCCTCGAGGCCGATACCCCTGATGGATGCTTTAATTTTTCAGGGGAACTGAAGGGGGAGGAAACGAGGCCGGAATGCTATGGTCCTCCTCTTGCGTTGACAGGAACCCATCCCGATGGAGGAGGGTTGCCGGTGACTCTCCCCGGCGGCGATCTGGGCATCATGGAGGAATACGAGGGTGATGAGGCCTGCATCGCGACCAAGGTGAATAACTCCTTCGAGGCGGCCGAGAGGCGGACCGATTTTGCCCAGTGGGTGACCGCATCGATCCTCTGCGTGGCAAACCAGAACGGCATTGCACTCCCCGCCACCGTGGGGGAAAGTGTCGATCTCACCGACGAGTACACCGCGGCCCTTCCGGATCGGGCTCCCATAACACCCGATTCGGTTACCCTGCAACTTGTTGCCGCCGGCACCTATAAGACATCCATTTCGGGGACCGTTGAAAGCCCCGAGGGGGACACATTCGAAACGGCCATGAGCCTGACCCATGCCCCGCTTGACGCCACGAATTCGACCTTTGAAGGGCTCCTGCAACACCGGGTCACCAGCGATAATTTCGGCGCGATGGCCAACTGCGGGGCGGGAACGAGAACGGCGGCCGCGTCGGTCCTCTACGCGAAAGAATCGGCCAGTTCGCTGAAGGTCCGCTTTAAACACGCGATGTTTTGCGGCGAGGCGGATGATGCGGACGTTTTTGATGCAAATGGCGAGGTCGATCCCACAAATAAATACGCCACGGCGGGCAACGACTGCGCCGGAACCGTGGCCATAAATCCCAACGGATGGGGAGACACCTTTGTCAACTCCGTCATGAATACCGACCCGGAAACCGGCTTTGGAAAGATGACCTGGGCTTGGCAGGCCGGGCGTTGCGATGGCCATACGCGGGTCGCTAAGGCCTCCATCTTGGCTACCGGCGGCACCGACGGAGCCCCCGGAGGGTGCGGCTACGTCGGCTTTGGACCCGACGCCGCGGAGGATACGGTCGGCGACACCGACGGGATGATCTGCAACTGGACCGGCCCCGGTTCGGGCCCTTTTAACGGCAAGACGATTCAAGACCTTGTGCAACGACAGTGCGTCACGCTGGAGGACGGCGTGTATGTCTCCGTTTCCGACCAGTTGAATATCGCCTACGCCCCGACCAACAGTTGCGATTCGAATGGGGCCCTGTTCTGCGACGGCGTCGCCTGCGTGACGACAAATGATCTTCTGGATATCGACGAGATGAGTTTTACGGCGCCAACGCCGCCTGACCCACTATAAACGAACCCCGATAAACGCCAGTTGGCGTTTGTCGGTGTCCCCTTTTCTAAAGGAATAAAAAAGATCGCGATGACAGGCGGTGCAGTAGGGGAGAAATTCAAGATTCTTTTCGTTCAAGCCGCTGTCGCTCAACGCCACTTCGCACCCCTTTCGCAAATCGACAAAACTCCGATCGCCGTTTCCCGCCGTGATTGTCAACACCCTCCGGGTACAAGAGCCTGTAACGCTCTCCGCCTTCGACGGATCGCTAACAGGCTCTAGCCGATCGCCGAATCTCTTTCGAAATGCCTCCGCTACCTCCGGACCGCGAAACAGCCGGGACAGAGGGCGGGACCCAAAGCGGCCAGAAGTTTTGGTGGTTTTGTTCCAAAATGGACCGCCATCTCGCAAACGGCGTTTTCAATCACGCCGCTCACAAGCCCCCGCCAGCCGGCGTGAATCGCACCGACCGCCCGGTGTTCCGGATCATAAACCAGGATGGGAACGCAGTCGGCGGTGCGGATGGCGATGAAAATTTCTTTTTGATTGGTGATGATTGCGTCGGCTTCAATGGATCTGTCCGATCGGTCCGACAAAAAAAGAACCTGATTTGAATGCACCTGTTTGACCGTTACAATAGAAGATACCGGAATCTTCAACTCATCCGCAATCCGGGTATCATCGGCCCCCAGCTCGCGAGTCGTGAATCCGTGGATGATTTCCGGAAATTTCGAAAGAATTTTCGATTTT
>JACPFC010000049.1 GCA_016183175.1 Deltaproteobacteria bacterium | reverse complement strand
CCATGAGGCCGACATAGACGAAGAACCCGTCCCCCGTATAAGTGTTGGTGAACTCTTCCAGATCGTCGGCCGCGAGAAAGGGGGCGATAAAGGCTGACGGATCCACGTCACCGTTCTTGATGCTGTCGCAGTCGAGGCTGGTCTCGTCATCCGCCTCCTGATGCTTGGTCAGCGCTTCCGCTGTAGTTCTAAGGCCCCCGTATGCGATGTTCTCCTCGTAGAAAGAATGAACGGCCTCAAAGGTCACAAACGAGTCGTCGTACATGTCCGTATAGGCAGATGGATCCACCCAGTCTGCAAACGCAGTGGGATCGCTTGCCGCCGCATTGCCCAAGAAGTTGAGCATGTCGGTCCAGGCACTGCCGTCATCGAGGGTTCCGTCAAAGGAGGCAGAAACCATGTCGGCAATGCTGTCATACCCCAGGTCGGCCGGATCGCCTCCGGCGGCGAGATAGCTCTCAATCGCTTCGCCAATCAGCCCCATGTCATCGGCAAGCCCTTCGCCATCCAGAGCGGAATCCTCCCACATCGCCAGGCCCACTTCAAAAAGACAGCCGAAGTCGGCGTCATCCTTGGCCGCGCTGTAGTCTTCCCCCCACCCGGTAAAGTCGGAGACCCCATCTCCGTCAACATCGATCGCGTCCGAGACCTCGCCGGTGGCCAAAGTGGAATCCATGTCGTGGAATCCATGTCGCACGTGCAACCTATCTCGCTTGTCTCCCCCTCGGTAAACGAGGCGTCAAAATAAGTTTCGTAGCCCTCATCGGTCACAAACACAACCGGTTCGTCGAAACTTGCGGCGTCATCTTCCGTTCCCATCAAATCCGCGACGTCGGCAGTAACCGTGCAATTCCCCTCCGCATCCACGGTGCACTCGCCCAGGTGCTCCCCTTCCATGGTGTAGAAATGGCCGGTATCCCCTTCATCGGCCTCCTGTGCCAGCGGCCCTTTGCCCAACGCCGAAATACTGAACGACGCGGTTGGCCTTGTCACATCGGCTGACAGTTCGACGGTATCCCCGCCGCCGGTGTCAGTGTCGGTGGCGCTACTACCGCAGTCCCCCCAAGCAAACAGCGACAAGACCGCAACGACCATGCCATGAAGCATGATTGAAAAATACGATGGTATTTTCATATTGTTTCTCCCCTCCACCCCTGTTGTTTTGGACCCCAATTCTTTGCAGTAAGCGAAATTCTATCTGATGATTACTGGCATGTCGAGAATTTTTTAGCCCTCTGCGTTAATCTTGACATTTCCTTGACATTAATGGCATATCCTATTGATAATGCATCGAAAATATCTGCTGGTCGGTCTGTTGGCGGCGGCGATCATTCTGGCCGTCTCCGCCTATTTTTTGACTCTGCGACCCCTTCAGGCCCCCGAACCCGTCCGCGCCGCGAACCCGCAGGAATTTATCCAAAAACGCGGGGAGGAGGGACTGAAGAAAAAGAGGGCCATGGCCCTCGCGGCGGTCTACGAGAGAATGCTCGCCCGGTATCCCGATAATCTCGAACTCAAGAGAAAGCTTGCCGCCGCCTATACGGAAGCGGGCCAGCCAGAGAAGGCCGGCCCGCTTTTGGATGAGATCGTCAAATCAGAACAAAAAAACCGTTAAATCGGCGGTCAGCAGGCATCGCGCCCATCCGGCGACATGCAGAACCCCTCGCATTCCTCCCTGGTCACATCGTCTCCGAAGAGGTCAATGCAGGCCTGCGGAGGTTCTTCTCCCCCACCGTCCCCTTCGAATGGATCCAGTGGGGCCTCGAAGGTCGGCTGCACGATCGAATACCGTTGGGTGCAAGACCCTCCCAATAGGGCCAGCTCCGAACCTGCGAAGGTTACCAACACCGACTCGGCCGGCGCGTTGGGGTCCGGTTGCGTATACGACAAATTCGTGATCGCCGTATCCCCCAAAAGGGTAACATCCAGACCGGGGGCATTGGGGGGGGGACCCACTTCCACGTCGAAGGGATCACAGCTCGCCTCCACGGGAAGACAATATGTATTTGCCGCCACATTCACGGCATCGATAAAGAGTAGATCGGGGAGACCGATGTCGGGCAAACAGCTCCCCTGGATCGGCAGGATCAGCCCGAGAACCCCGCCATAATTCCCCAAGTCCGGGGGGCCCTCCCCGGACAGATCGTTGATGCCGTTCATCTCCTCCTGCTGATGGCAATTGTAGCCTCCCATCCCATCCCGGTTGAAGGCCTCTTCCTGTATGGCATTGCACTCCTCTATTCCCTCCTGAAGAGCGGTCAACTGGGTATCCGTGAGCGACGCGAAGTCGATGGAGGTAAAAGAGCCGGTACAATCCCAATTCCGCGAGAAGGCGACCGTATCGACCGTGGGATCGAGGGCGCTCAAGTCGAAGGCGTTCACCGTTGCATAAAAGGAGACCGAGTCATTGGACGCTGTCGTGAAGGTCTGGGTATATTCTTCGGCGCCGAAGTCGCTCGTCGTGACGCCGTTGGCGATAGTGAAGCACTCGATGCCGGTAGAGGTCACCGTCGGACAAGCGCCGTCGTCATTGGCGGCGACCATCGGCTTGAGCTCCGTGCTGGGGTTTTCGGGGTCGAATAGGGGATTGGGGCAAAGGTTGACCGTCTCATAATTGTCCGCGGTCAGTTCGATCCCCAACTCCAGCCCCAAGACCTGAAGAAAGCCGTCCAGTTGGTCCGCGGAAATATCAAAGGGGATCATGTCCTGAACCCGCATTGGGGGGGGCGCCCCCGTAAAACTGAATTTGGCGCATCCGTCTTCAGGGCCGAATTCGGCGCGCACTTTTCCCGTAAAGGAAGTATCCACGTCGGTGAAAGGATCGGTGAAAGCCCCGTTAAAGGCGCCGCTGATGGCGTTGTTCGATGCGCTCGCATCGAAGGCGATGAGACCGTTGCCGAAAGAACTGTTCATCTGGGCGGAGGCGGACGCGCTACCGTCCCCGAGGGCCACAAGGCTGTCAGTCACCGTGCCGGACGTTCCCAGGTCGACCGTCATCGCGAATTTGGAGCCCTCGGTGGTTCCCAGAAAATTTCCAACCCGTGTCACCGTGGCGGTGTAGACCGACCCGGTAGCCGTGTAGGTCGCCTCATTCTGAAGCGCATCCGACTCGCACATATCGATCTGCAGGGCGCCGTCGATGAGGCCAAGACGGATTTTAAGGTCTTTCGGTCCACCGGCGGTCCCTTCTTCGCAGGCAGTCCGCTCATCGACCTTTTCGGGCGGAATATCATCGCACATCCTTTCCTTCTCCTCGTCTCCCATTTCCGGAGGAGTAAGGGAGTAATAGCTGAATCCGTCCCCAATCGTGAAAAGCCCGGCGGACTCCATTGCCTCCGGATAGCAACGATCCAACTGGGCCATCTGGCTCATCCGGAAGATCTCGTCCTTGTGGGCATTCGCCTCGCATCCGGCGCGGGACGACTTTCCCTCACCTCTCATATCTTCGCCGAGCCTGGCCACCTGGTGGCTGGCCACCTGGTGGCTCGCCACTTGGTGGCTCGCCAATTTTGATGCCCGTGCGTTCATGGCGGTGAGGTTTGCGTCCGGTGAGGCGCTGGAATCCAGGTTGGAAAGGTCCAAACTGGGCACGGAGGACAAGGAGGAGACCGTTGCCGGAATATCGGCCGACGGGGTTGCGCTACTGCCGCAACCGGTGTTGATCAGATTAAAATTTATCAGGTTGAAGGTTAGAAGAAGGAACAGAGACGACAGTGTCCCCCAGCGAAATAATTTCATCGTTAGTACCCTCACCCCGGTTGGACCCCAATTTTTACAATAATATGAATTTTACGTAATACCTAACTGCATAGGCAAGGATTTGTTTACTCTCTGCGTTAATCTTGACATTTCCTTGACATTCTCACCAAAAATCCTCTAATTACCGTGGGTTAAAACCCACGGCACTATGCCGTCGCCCCTGTCGGGGCTTTTTTCTTCCATGACTGACGAAAATATTTATATTCAGCAGAGGGCCGAGAAGGCCGAAAACTTAAGGAAGCAGGGGATTAATCCCTATACGAATGATGTCCGGCCGTCGGCCAACTGTGGCGGAATCGCACAACAATACAATTCATGGGATAAAACCCGCCTCGAGGGGCTGAAGGAAAATTTTTCACTCGCCGGGCGGGTGATCTTCCGGCGCGATTTTGGAAAGGCCGGATTTATCAAAATCCGCGACCGGACCGGCGAATTTCAGGTCTTCTGCCAGAAAAATTCCCTCCCGGTAGAGGCGTTTGAACTCTATCGCGACATCGACATCGGCGACTTCGTGATGGTCGAAGGAAATCTTTTTCGGACCAAAACCGGTGAACTGACTCTCAAGGCCGAAAAATTCCGCCTTGTCGCCAAGGCCCTCCGCAACCTCCCGGAAAAATGGCACGGCCTGACCGATGTGGAAACGCGCTACCGGCAACGCTATGTCGATCTCATCGTTAATCCCGGCGTCCGTGAAACCTTCGTCAAACGCTCCAAAATTATCTCCTTCATCCGGCAATTTTTTCTCTCACGCGAATATCTCGAGGTGGAAACGCCGATGATGCACCCGATCCCCGGCGGGGCGGCCGCCCGGCCGTTTGTCACGCACCACAACACGCTCGATGTCGATGTGTATTTGCGGATCGCCCCGGAACTTTATTTAAAGCGGCTGGTGGTGGGGGGGTTGGAGCGGGTCTTCGAGATCAACCGGAATTTCAGAAACGAGGGGGTTTCGGTCCGGCACAACCCGGAATTCACCATGCTGGAATTTTACGAGTCCTATTCGACCTATGAAGATTTGATGCGTTTAACGGAGGAGTTGTTGTCCGGTTTGGTCCACGAGGTTTGCGGGACGACAAAGGCGGGTTATCAGGGTGAAACCATCGACTTCACGCCGCCGTTTGCGCGAATCTCTTATCAGGAGATGTTAAAGATCGGGGAGGCGGGGCTTGTCAACCCGACCTTCGTCACCGGCTTTCCGACAGACAAGTCGCCGCTGGCCCGGCGGAGCGAGGCGGATCCGGCGATTGCCGACCGGTTTGAGCTTTACATTGCCGGAATGGAAGTGGCCAACGCCTTCTCGGAGTTGAATGATCCGGCCGACCAGAAGGAGCGCTTCTTAAAACAGGCCGAGGCGCGCAAAAAAGGGGACGAAGAGGCGATGTATTTTGACGCCGACTACATCCGCGCCCTGGAATACGGCATGCCGCCGACAGCAGGGGAGGGGATCGGGATCGACCGGCTGGTCATGTTGCTGACCGATTCGCCGTCGATTCGGGACGTAATTTTGTTTCCCCAGTTGAGACCGGAAAAATAAGCGAACAATCTGGCTTTGCCAGTTGTGAGCGCGGGGTTTGGGGCCATTTGAGGCCCGAAATCCAGGACGCGAGTAGCAACAAACGGGCCGAAAGGGCCCCAAGTATAATGTCTTTTGAAACATTCATCGCCCTCCGCTATCTCAAATCGAAAAAGGCGTATCGTTTTTTATCCTTTCTTTCCCTCATTTCCCTGACCGGCATTTGCATCTCGGTTTTTTCGTTCACCGTGATTCATTCGGTGATGAACGGGTTTTCCACCCATCTGCGGGAGGCCCTTGTGGGGTTTGACGCGCATTTGACCATTCAGGAGCCAGGAGCCAGGAGGCAGGAGGCAGGAGGGGGAAACTCCGTGGAGAGCTGGCTCCGTGCGCGAAAAGAGGTGGCCTCGCCACGGGTGGCCTCGGTGGTTCCCGTCACCGAATTTGCGGGGAT
>JACPFC010000048.1:5999-8487 GCA_016183175.1 Deltaproteobacteria bacterium | reverse complement strand
ATGTCAATTCCACGCAGACAACGGATGATTCAAAGACCACCACAATCAGTTTTACGGCGAGTATGATTGAGTATGATGATTCCGTGTCGGAAGATATTCTGGCCGACATTTCCGTCGATATTCTTCCCGATCTGGACCTGGATGACGACGGCTACAGCAATTTTGACGAGCTGGATCAAGGGAGCGATCCCAACGACGCCTCGGATCTCCCGATTATCTGCGGCAACAGTATAGAGGATACGGGCGAAGCGTGCGATGACGGCAACACCACGGCAGGCGACGGGTGCAGTGAGACCTGTCAGGTGGAAACCGCCGCCCCCGTCTGCGGAAACGGAACTGCGGAATCGGGCGAAGATTGCGACGACGGCAATACGGTAAGCGGCGATGGATGCAGTAGCGGGTGTAAATCGGAGTCGGTCACCATTACCGTCAACAACCTGACGGACGGGGAGACGGTTCAGGACACGGAGTCCATCAGCGCCGATGCTTCAAGCAACACAGCGGATATCAAACGGTTGATCATCACTTCGCCGGTTTTAACCGACACAAACATCTTGCCCGATGTCTTCGACACTACATGGGATACGACGGATACCTCCAACTATCCGGAAGATCAGTCCACAACCCTCACTTTTTATGCGGAAGACAAGGAGGGCAACCGGGCCTACAAGACCGTTTCGGTGTTGGTGGACAACACGCCGAACATCGCGTCGTTTGGGACATCCGCGCTGATTCAAAATGGCGGTTCGGCAAGCCTCACATGGGAGGCGAATAATTACACCTCGCTTTCGGTTGACAACAGCGTGGGAACTTTGAGTGCCTCTTCCGGTGCCACCAGCGTCACTCCTTCCACCACAACCACTTATACGCTGACCGCGACCCGAACAGGGACTTCCAGCACCTTTACCGCCACGGGGAGTGTGACCATACAGGTGAATTACAATCCGAGCTTTGATGGTTCTACAACAACTGAATTTGGGCAGGACCCGGCCAGCGGCATTACGGTCTCGTGGAGTCAGTCCGATTCAACCGACGGCTTGGACGACACGGTAACGGCAGAGGTGCGTCTCTACGAGGGCACCGGTTGTTCCGGCGACTATACGTCTTATCCGTCCTCTACGTCCACGGTTTCCATTGACCCGGATACTTTAAACCCTCGCACCGATTATTCCTACACCGTTGCGTTGAGCGACAGCAATGGCGGAACCGCCTCGACCAGCGACTGCCAGACCTTTACCACCTCCGACACCGGCCTGGTGGGGTGGTGGAGGTTTGATGAGGGGAGCGGGACGACGGCAGAGGATTCGAGTGGATATGGGGGCGATGGAACACTTCAAGGGGACATTGGTTCAACTAGCGGCTGGACATCCGGCGTTTCCAGCGGGGCGCTTCAGTTTAACGGGACAAATGACCTCGTGGCAGTCTCACAGGCATCTGGAAGACCCGATTTCCATACGTCCGCCCTAACGCTCGAGGCTTGGGTGAATCCGTCCAGTCTTATGACGGGTGACGACCATTATGTGATCTCACAGTACCTGGACGGAGACCCTTCCGACGCGAGCTTCCGTCTGCAGGTTAGAGGAACCGATCCGCAGGTTGCGGTCTTTGATACCGGCTCTGACTATATTACCTCTTCGGAGGCGGCTGAAGATCTGTCGGTAGATACTTGGGTCCACCTGGTGGGGGTCTGGGACGGCGGCGGGGGAGGTGAGTCCTTGAGGGTTTACGTCAACGGCGATCTCGTCCAGGTGGGCGGCTCGGAGGTCGGGGATTTCACAGCGATGTGGGACTCCAGTGAACCTCTCCGGATCGGGGCGGGGAAGAACTCTACAGATGGTTTAAAATCATTTTTCAATGGTATTATCGACGAAGTGGCAGTTTACGACCGCGCCCTTTCCACGCAGGAGATACGGGATTTCTGCCAAGATGGTGAAACTGCCGCGGGAATTTCTTGCGCCGCGGATGACGTGCCGGCGCAACTCACGCCGTCAAACGGCCTTGAACTCCCCCCCACCCGCGCGTTTTTGTCGTGGGAGGTCGGTAGTTTGGACTCGACCAAAATATTTTCGCATTATGATCTCTGTGTATCAACCTCGAATCTTGATTCACTTGATTGCGCAAAAGGTGCCTTTGTTGAAATTGATGATTCAAGCCAGACCTACTATGTGATCGAATCACTCTCATCGTCCTCAACTTATTACTGGGAAATGCGCACATGCTACGGCGACGGCGGCACCGATTGCTCCGCCTACTCCCCCGTCTGGTCGTTTTCCACGGACAGCTCGCTGGTGGGGTGGTGGAGGATGGATGAGCTTGTCGGGATCGAGACCTACTACGTGCTCGACAGTAGTGGCCACGAACATCCGGGAGGATTGGAGGGAACTCCGTCCTTGGGAAGCGACGGGGATCAGACATTCCTGACCTTTGATGGGAATGGCGACTACCTTCACATTGGCGAGTACACTGCTTTTGATATGGACACAGCTGT
>JACPFC010000048.1:0-5980 GCA_016183175.1 Deltaproteobacteria bacterium | reverse complement strand
GCTGTTTCGATCACGGCGCGTGTTCGGCCCGATGTGATTGAGTCAGACGAGAGAGCGATTCTTTCTAAAGGAAAGGTTGGGGGAGGGGGTGACGCCACATATGGAATGAGCATGGTGGCCGATGAGGATACGGCAACGATATATTTCTATATTGGAGCCCCGTTTTGCTATGTAACCAACACCGCGGTGGGCGCCGAGAACTGGCACTTCGTGGCTGGTTCTTATGATGAGGCAACGACCGACAGGATCTGCTACATGGATGGTCTCACGGGGACTGATAATGAAACGGCCACTTCGCTGACACCTAACGACACTCCGCTTCGCATCGGCTGGGATGGCGCCGCTGGTCGCTATTTCCCAGGATTGATCGACGAAGTCGCCCTCTACAACAAGGCCCTGTCGGAAGAAGAAATCCAAAACGCCTACTGCGCCGTCGAGGCGCTGGCGAGCGCCGATCTGACGACGGATGGGTGTTTGTAAAGGCTGTGTTTGAGTGCCCGGGTGCCCGCGTGCTTGGGTGCGCAGGTCAGGGCGCAAGATTTTATTCTTGACCTCTTCTCCGCCAAGTAATACTATTCTTCAAGGAGTATTACTCAACCCATGAATCAGTCGGCCATTTCAACAAAAGGACAGATAGTCATCCCTTGTGAGTTGAGGCAACGATACCACCTTTGGCCCCGGAGCCGGGCGTTGTGGATTGATATGGGAGGGGCTCTTCTTCTGGTAGCCCGCTCCAAAAATCCGCTTAAAGAATCCCGCGGGATTCTCAAAAACTCCCTGTTCACCCAAACAGAATTGAAAAAGGACCGGGCTCGCGACAAAAAGCGGGTTTGATTTCCGCATGAGCCTCTACATCCTGGATACATCGGCCCTGCTTTGCTATCTGCGGGATGAAGCCGGCGCCGAAAAAGTGGCCCGTATTCTGAAAAAAGATTGCGGAATGCATCGGGTTAATCTGGGCGAAGTTTACTACGGCGTCTTAAAAAGAGACGGCCTGGAAAAGGCCAACGAAGTGTATGGCGCCTTGCTCCAATACCCCATTCGTTTTATTGATGACCTCACCGATGCCATGCTCTTGACGACGGGGAAATTCTCAACAGCGCCTTTCTTGTCACAAAAGACAACGATTTCAGACCGGTTGGACAAAAAGGCCTCGTAAAAATCGTGTGGATTTGAACAGAATTCTTTCCAACGAAGAAGTTCCTCAACTCCATCTGCGCCGCCCTGGCGCTGGCGGGAAACGATCTGGAAGCGAATGGATGTTTGTAACTCCCCCGACAGGGGAGTTATCAGCAAGATAAAGCCGGCAAGTCGCCTCAAAATCGGAAAAATGAAAAAAATTTCCCTTGTAACCGCTTAAAATCCTTGCCAAATATCTTGGCAACGAATTTGGGGTTCATTTTTCACGCAACAAAATCGTCGCCGAACCGATAATAATGGGTGTAGAAAGGGGCTATTATGAATCTTCTTACTTTTCTTATGCTCGGTTGCAAGCCTGACGGGGGGCTGACCGTTTACAAAAATCCCGATAACGACGCCGATACCTTCACCGAGGCCGATGGGGACTGCAACGACGGCAACGCCACCGTCTACCCCGGCGCCACGGAAATCTGCGATAGCCTCGATAACGACTGTGATGGTGTGATCGACGAAGACCCCGTTGATAGCGACGCCTCCTCTTTGGTACGAGGACGCGGACGAAGACGGCTTCGGCAACCTAGCCTCCTCAATCTTGGCCTGTAGCCAGCCTGCCGGTTATGTAACCGATTCCGACGACTGTGACGATAATGAAACTCTGTCCAATCCCGATGAGACCGAGGTCTGTGACGGTCTGGATAACAACTGCGACGGAACCATGGACGAAGATTCCGCCGCTGATGCCCCAACTTGGTATGCGGATACGGACAGCGATGGTTATGGGAATTTAGCCTCTTCCGTTTTAGCCTGCACACAGCCTTCCGGTTATGTGACCGACAACACCGATTGTGATGATACCCAATCGAGCATCTATCTTGGGGCAACGGAATATTGCAATGGAACGGACGATAATTGCGACGGTTCCATCGACGAGTCGACCGCTGAGGATGCCCCCACTTGGTATGCCGATAGTGACGAAGATGGCTTTGGAAATGTAGACAGCCCTGCAGTGGCCTGCACCCAACCCACCGGGTACACCGCCGATGCTACCGATTGCAATGACAGCGAGCCTTTATCCAACCCGGGGCAGAGCGAGGTTTGCGACTCTCTTGATAACAACTGTGACGGTGTCATCGATGAAGACTCTGCAGTCGATGCGGCGACGTGGTATGCGGATACCGACGGAGACTCGTTTGGCGATCCTATCAATACCGCCCTTTCATGTCTTCAGCCCTCCGGTTACGTTGCCGATTCAACGGATTGCGATGATACCCAATCGAGCATCTATCTTGGGGCAACGGAATATTGCAACGGCGCGGACGATAATTGTGACGGTTCCATCGACGAATCGACCGCCGTGGATGCGTCGACGTGGTATGCGGATACCGACGGAGACTCGTTTGGCGATCCCACCAACGCGGCTCAATCCTGCGCCCAACCCTCCGGATATGTCGCCGATTCAACCGATTGCGATGATGCCGAGGCGTTGGCCAATCCGGCGGAATCCGAGGTTTGCGACACGATTGATAATAATTGCAATGGGGTGGCCGATGAAGACGAGGCGGTCGATGCCCTGACCTGGTATGCGGACAGCGATGGGGACGGCCAGGGAAATTCAGCCGTCTTTGCCGTCGCCTGCGACGAGCCGACCGGTTATGTAGATAACTCCACCGACTGTGACGATACCCAGTCCAGTATCTATTACGGGGCGCTGGAATATTGCAACGGCCAAGACGACAACTGTGACGGCGCCATCGACGAATCAAGCGCCGTGGATGCCCCTGCCTGGTATGCCGATGGCGATGCAGATGGTTTTGGTTCTGCCTCAACAAGTGTCACGCAATGCAGTCAGTCATCGGGATACCTTTCCGACAACAGCGACTGCGATGACACCAATTCCGCTGTCAATCCGGCGGAGACCGAGGTCTGTGATACCATTGATAACGACTGTGACGGGGTGACTGACGAAGACGATGCGGCAGACGCCTCCACCTGGTATGCCGACGCGGATGCCGATGGGTACGGGGATCCGGCCAGCTCAACTGCGGCCTGCGACGAGCCTTCGGGTTATGTAGCTGACAGCACCGATTGTGACGATGCCGAACCCCTCGCCAATCCGGGCGAAACGGAAGTCTGCGACGACTTCATCGATAACGACTGTGATGGGACCGATAATGGTTGCAGTCTCTCCGGCACCATCTCCCTCTCCTCCGCCGATGCCAAACTGATTGGGGAGGCGGCTTCCGATTGGGCTGGTTACTCTGTCTCCGGTGCCGGGGATGTGGATGGCGATGGGTTAGGCGATATCTTGGTGGGCGCTAGGGGTAATGACGCGGGCGGGGCCTCTGATGCCGGCGCCGCCTATCTGGTTTTAGGCCCTGTCAGTGGGACAGGATCTCTTTCTACTGCCTCTGCAAAATTAACGGGGGAAACGGCTTACGATAATGCAGGTTCCTCAGTTGCCAGTGCCGGGGATGCAAATGGCGATGGGTTAAGTGATATCCTGGTGGGGGCTCGTTACAACGGTACCGGTAGCCTTCTTGCCGGCGGCAGTGCCGTCGGTGCCGCCTATCTGGTTTACGGTTCTGTCAGCGGCACGATGTCTCTCTCTTCCGCCGACGCCAAATTAACGGGTGAGGCGGCTTCCGATTATGCTGGTTCTGTCTCCGGCGCCGGGGATGCGGATGGGGATGGGTTTAGCGATATTCTGGTGGGGGCTTATGGGGAAGATGCAGGGGGGAGTTCTGCCGGCGCCGCCTATCTGCTTTATGGGGGAGGGATGTGAGTTTGGCCCGCATCGACTTCAACAATGCCGAAGGAATTTTCTTACCTCATCGTGCGTGCCGACAAACAAAAAGCTGATCCAGTCTTTGTTTAATTCCAAAAGCACACGATACTGAAGACCGGAACGGATTTCCCATATATTTCCTTTTAATCTCCGAAATCCGATTCCTTGTGACCGCGTGCCTTTTTGAAGCTGATCGAGGAATTTCTCAATGACCAACACGACATCGTTTTGCGATGACAAGGGAAGTTCTTTAAAGGCCCGATCGAAACGGGAAAGATAGTCTATTCTCATTTCTTGAGAAGGGTGCGGAGATGCTGTCCGGCGTCATCAATGGAATGGTGCGAAGTGAATTTTTTGGACCGTCTCTGGCGGGAAATCCATTTTTTCAGCCTTTTCCAGTCGGCGCCCGGATATTCCCCCGGGTCAACAATTGTGACCAAAACCCGGGTTGCTTCCCTTAATTTTATCTTTTCAACCGGTTTTATTTTTCCCTTGGAGACAATGGCTTCAAAAGCCTGATACATAAAAACAACTCCTTTTCAGTTGTTTAACATAATTGTTGCCGGAGTACAACCGGCAACTTGGGCAACTTCGTAACCGGAGCCGAACTGCCACCGGCGTGGCGTATCTGCTTTACGGGGGAGGGATGTGATTCAGGTGCCTGGGTGCGCAGGTTTAATCGGTGCGTGGGTGAGAGGGACAACGTAAACAACTACAGCTTTTCTTTGGCGTTGAGAACGGTGATTCCCACAATTTTCTTCCTGGAGTAATGAAAAATAAAATCCCCTTCCATTACACTATCAGCCGCTTTCTGGGGTTTACGAAAACTGATGTAGAGAACATCCACTTTTTTGTCATAATCGATCCACAGATGCTCAGCCTTTTTTTTCAGAATGTAAGGGAGAAAAGATTTCACAGCCGATTCTAATTCTCTTGCCTGCTCCATATCACTCCTTTCTTGAATATCTTGCCCGGTTTTGAAGTCATAAAAGCGGTAATAACATAACCGTCTTTGACTCCCTGCCGATATACCACTGTAACATACTTCCGGCCCAGAGGGGTATGGTCAAATTTTTTCACGGCAATATGCGCCGAATGGGTTCCCTTCGCAATTTTGTCCGGCGATCCGATAGTTTCCAATACTAGCTCCAGATGCCCCGCCATGTAATCGTGGGATTCCGTGATGTGAGCCCATCGCTCGTCCGTCAGGCGTATTGGAACACCATCAACCGAGATCACCCATTCAAGCACGGCCATGGACGATGACTACCAGCAATACGGCAACCCTTCAATTAAAAACACTGACTGCTTGCCGGCGCGGCGTATCTGCTTTATGGGGGAGGGATGTAAGACTGATTACCGCCGAAGCCATATTTCCGAGTTGATTTGTTGGAAACCTCGTGATTAAAACCGCCTTTCCCGAATGAAGATTCGTGATATAATAAAACGAATAGAACAGGACGGTTGGATTTTGGTCCGAACACGAGGTAGCCACCGGCAATATAAACATCCCGCAAAGCCGGGCCTTATCACCATAGCCGGTAAGCCAAGTGACGACTTGGCACGGGGGACGCTCAACAGCATTTTGAAACAGGGAGGCTATAAATGAAAAGATTTCTTATTGTAAAAAAAAAAAAAAAAAAAGGATATTGACCTGCCCGGTTGTATCGCCACGGCAAAAACAAAAAACACGGTTATAAAAAGAATGCGGGAAGCGGTTGAATTTCATCTCGATGGCCTGCGCGAAGAAGGCGAAAGAATTCCCCCTTCCCACAGTTATTCGGCATATTTATCGGTTGCCGCCTGATGTCCTCAACTCCACCTGCGCCGCCCTGGCGCTGGAATTTAGGGGACAGGCAAGTAAATCACCTCACATACTGGTTGGGGCTTATGGCAACGATACCGCCGGCAGTTATGCCGGCGCCGCCTGTCTGCTTTATGGGGGAGGGATGTAACGCGGGATTCTCAAAAACTCCCGATTCACCCGGGTTTGAACAGGGTTTGGACCCCGCAATAATTGCCCTCGTAATAGGCGCAATGGCGGCAAACGGCGAG
>JACPFC010000047.1 GCA_016183175.1 Deltaproteobacteria bacterium | reverse complement strand
CCGGCGACGACAATATTATTTGAGGCATCAACGATAACCGCATGGCCTTTCTGATCGCCATTCGAAGCCGAGTAGGTCCCCCAGTAATATCCATCGTCGCTGAAAGTCGAATCGAGCGTGCCGTCGGCATTAAACCGCCAGACGACCAGCATGGGGTTGAATCCCGCCGCCCAAGTGGAATATCCCGCCGCGACAATTTTTCCTTTTGAGTCGATAGCGGCCCCTTGGATAAAATCGTCGTGCGTGGCGGTCCACCGGTTTTGATCAGCAAAATCGGCCGTTGTGGTCAAAACACCATCGGTGCCAAACGAGGCATCGGGTGTTCCATCGGCATTAAAGCCCCATATCGCCATATCAGAATAGCCGGTGGAGGCTTTCTGGTAGCCGGCCAGGTAAATTTTGCCTGTCTCCGTGTTTTGCGCCACCGCTTGGCCATATTCCTGATAACTCTCGCGGTAGCCTTCGGTGGAGGCGACCCCTTCGGCATCGAACAGGGTATCCAGCGCCCCCTCGCCGGTTATCTTAAGGAGGGTGCTGTCTCCCTTTGAGCCGCAATTAAGCCCGGTCCCCCCCGCAAAGATTTCTCCTCCGTCCGCAACCACCGTGTAGGCCTTTTCAATCCCGTTACAGCCCGCCGTGGCCGCATGCGTGACAATGCCGTCGGACGAAAAAGTCGCGTCGAGGCCGCCATTATTTTTCAAACGCATGACGAACAGGTCTATGTCGCTAGCGCTCACCGATAAACCCCCGCCCACGACGATCCGGTCGCTCGGGTCGACAGCTACGGCATACGCCCAATCGGTGATGTTGGAGTTGTAGGTGACAAAACCGTCGCCGTCGCCGAAGCCCGCATCCAAGACGCCATCTTTGGTATAGCGCCAGACGGCGACGTCGGTGGAGAAATCGGCCTCGGTAGTGTAACCGGCCGCGACGATATTTCCCGCCGAGTCGACAGCCACTCCGCGGGCCTCGTCGGTGTAGTTACTGCCGACGTATCCCAAACCGCTGTGCATGACCCAACCGTTGCCGTCGCCGAATTTTGTGTCCGGAGTGCCGTCGGCTTTAAAGCGCCAGAGGGCCATTTCGTAATTGCTGCCGTTGTCCTTGTGGCTACTCCGGCCTCCCACAACATACCGCCCCTCTGCATCAACCGTTAGAGCCAGGCCGTAGTCGTAAGCCCATATATTTTGCATATCACCGGCCAAGAGATAGCCTCCCGGATAGCCTGAGGCATTGACCAGGTCGGGATCGACCAGGCTTGTGTCCAATTGACACTTTTCGGTCAACCGCAGGAGAAGGAGATCAAAATCGTTGCATCCGGCAGAGGTGCTGCAACTATCGTCAAAACTCCCCCCCACGGCGACAATCCGATCGGTGCCGTCGCTGGTATCGATCGCCAGGGCCTGGATCGCTTCGGCGGCACTGCGCCCCGGAATGCTATAGATAAAATATCCTGTGTTGTTGCAGGAGGTGTCGAGTTTTCCGTTTTCGTCCAGCCGCCAGATGATCAGATCCTTGCTGTCGTAGTCGGACGTATTGCCGTCCCAATCGTTATTATAGGTATAGCCGGCGGCGACAATTCTCCCCTGGGAATCGACCGCCACCGCCTCCCCCTTGGCCCCTTCGTTTTTGGGACCGTCGCCCGGCTTGGCGACACCACCGGACCCAAAGGAGGGATCGAGCGTCCCGTCGGGGAGAAAACGCATGACCATCATGTCGGTGGCGCCGTCGGTGCTCCCTGTATGTTGGTAAAAATCATCGGAGGTCCCACTGGTGGTATAGCGGCCGACGGCGACGATTCTTCCCTTACTGTCCGGAGCCATGGCGTAGATGGCATCCTGCCCATTTTTATCCGTTGCCCCTTCCTCATCGTTGTCCACCACGACAATCCCGTCGCCCCCAAAATCGCCGTCCGGATAATAACCCTCCTTGCCTCCGGATGCGCCGGCCGCGGTGACACAGCCGGAATCGGCGGAATCGATTTTTCCGTCGGCATCGTCGTCGAGTCCGTTGGCGCAATCGGCCTCGACGGTTGCGCCCGCAAGACAGGAGGGGTCGGAATAATCGGGGAACTTGTCGCCGTCATCGTCCTTGTCGTTATAGCAGGCGGTGCTTCCAGCGGGGGCATTTCTTATCCCCGGTTCGGTCGTCTCTTCTTCGTCGTGTTCTGCAGGGGCCTCTTCGTCTGAAGGGCTTTCTTCGCCGGTCTCCTCTTCTGTCGGCGTTTCTTCCGTGATTTCGCTCGGAGAGACAGTGGCTATTTCCTCTGAAGGTTCGGTTGGCGAGGTCTCGTCGATGTCGACTGAAGTCCCCGTCTCTTCATCGGTTGCCGGAGCTGTTTCAGAGGCCTCCTCGGCGGTGGCTGCAGACCCTGTTTCTTCTTCGACGGTTGGAATTGTGTCAATTGATGGAGCGGCGGTTTCTTCGTCGGCTGTATCCGCTGTTTCTTCCGATGTCTCTTCCGTTTCTTTGCCCGATTCTTCCGTGCCGGTGGCCGTGTCTTCTTTGGAACAGCCGGAGTAATTGGATAGAACGATGAGAAGTCCCAGGATGGGATAAAAGAGCCTGAAAATTTTGGAGATCCGGACTGCGGCCATAAAAACTTCCCGATCTCCACCCCAACAGCTTAAACTTTTCAGTGCTCGTCGCCCAAGACGGCGGCACCGTAAAAATAACAACCTGCTTGATAGCCGGTTGGAGAATCGTAGGTATTCGACCATGACACCCGAAGATAGTAGAGCGTCCCCGGTTCCACGACGGTGGAAAGGTTGTTGAGACTGATCGTCTGTACAGATTCAGAAAGTGTTGATGGGGATATTGAACCGATCACTGTAAAATCATCCGTCTGGCCGGATGTTAATGGGTGGCTGACTAAAGCAATGGTGAGAGTGGCTCTATCGATGCCACCCATATTGTTAACTACCGCCGCATCAATCTTTTTTATCATTGCCCCGCCCTTCACATGAATGGGGTAATAGGCGACGGCTTCATCATTAGTACCCATAGCGGGCTCGGCATATAATTCATAAAAGGAGAACTTCTCCTGGTAGGAATATTCCGTGGCATCGAAACGGTAGAGGGCCCTGAGTTCTTGCGCCCAACTTGATGGGACCGAAAATATCCCGACAAGCAAAAGGGTTAAAAACATGTTTTTCATAAGGTGCGACGCCTCCCCTTTTTTAAAAAGCTGTTTCCCTTCTTTTTCCTACATCTCTCTATGCCTCGCAAAACTCGTTCCACAGTCTCAAAATTTGATATTATTTTTTATTGCTAATTATTTTATATGGTTAGAAGAGAGATAGAGATAGAGAGAGAGAGAAAGAGGAAAAAAAACCGGTCAAAATGATAATTTTTTGACGTTTTTCTCATTATGAGTCGTCAATTCTTTGACCATGTTTTCTGAAGAAAACATGGGTTTTTAGGTTTTGAGAGTCAGCGGCGTGACGTTCGTCGTGAGTTGGTTACGGTATCCGGCACTCCTGGGCCAAGCGGTGGAAAGGGAGAACGCGCAAAGGAAGGGTGGCGTGTTCGTAATCGGCCGATTCGCGGTGAACAAGATAACACCGGGGAAGAGACAGGCGCTCTGAAAAGTAGGCGATTGCGGGATTTACCGGTTTGGCCCGTAGCTGGCACTCGACGGCAAAAAGCGGCCTGTTTTGCTTAAGGACGACAAAATCAACTTCGCGCTTGTCGGTATCGCGCAGATACCGCAATTCCATGGGATACCCCTCGGTATCCTCGATAAAATGACAATACTTCAAGAGCTGACAGGCAACAAAATTTTCAAAGCGGTCCCCCGGTTCTTCCACCATCGACCAGTCCCAAAGATAGGCCTTCATTTCTTTTTTTACCGCCCGAATTTTGGGAGACCCGAAAGGGGCAATCCGAAAAAGAACAAAGAGCCTCTCCAATATGTTGAGCCAGTTTTGGACGGTTTTATGGGCCACCTGCAGATCCTCTCTCAAGGCATTAAGCGACAAGGGGGAACCAACCAGTTCGGGCAGACGCTCGGCCAGCCTTCCGATCAGCATCACCTCCTCCACTTTTTCAAGATCGCGGAGATCGTCGCGCAACACCTGGTGCATCCGTTCGCGTTGCCAGCGTCTTAATTTTTTTTCCGACTGGGAAAGAAAGGGTTCAGGAAAACCGCCGAATTGAAGAAGCGACTCTACCGTTGCCGGATGATGCCGGCTGTCAACCTCCGCGAGGCTCAAAGGGTGGAGGCGAAAAAAGTGGTATCGGCCCGTCAGAGCGTCTCCCCCCCGGCGATACAGGTCAAGACGGGCACTGCCCGTTACCAGATATCGGCGCCTCGATTTTGTCTTGTCGTAGAGCCCCTTAAGCCAATTGCGCCACCGTTTGTATTTGTGAATTTCGTCGAAAACAAGCAGTTTCCGGTGAGGAGGAAAATGCCCGCCAAGGAGCCTGTGCCGGTCTTTTTCGTCATCCCAGTTAAAATAGGCCGGATGCGATTCGTCCCCGCCCAACAGACCAAGGGCCAGGGTGGTCTTGCCCACCTGACGGGGGCCCGAGAGGAAAACCATCTTTTCCTTCAGATCGGCCTCGATAAAGGGCTTAAGATAGCGGTTTTTCAGTTTATCGAACATTTTGACAGCTATACAAAATACTCATGAGTAATTTTAATATGTGTATAAAATGACAGTGTACAAGAAAGAAGTCAATCCGGAAATGCATGGGCTTTTTACCTTGACAATTCTCTCTCATTTTCACTAGATAACCCCCCTTCGTATGACAACTTACATGGCAAAAAAAGGGGAGGTGAAACCGCAGTGGTTTCTTATGGACCTGGATAACCGCGTGCTGGGGCGGGCGGCCACGCAAATCGCCAACGTCCTGCGCGGGAAAAACAAGCCGCAATACACCCCTCATATGGATACCGGCGATTTTGTCGTGGCCGTGAACGCCTCCAAGGTCCGCCTGACGGGAAATAAAAAGGAAGAAAAGGAATATTTCCGGCATTCGGGCTACCCCGGAGGGATCAAGTCGGTGACGGCAGGGAGATTGCTGACGACGCACCCCGACCGGATTATTAAAGAGGCTGTTGCCGGAATGCTTCCAAAAAACAGCTCCCGGCGCCATTATCTGAAAAAACTCAAGGTCTTTGCCGGCGCGGATCACCCACACGCCGCGCAGAAACCACTGGAATTGAAAATATAATATGCCAACCGCTCCCAAAAGATTCTTCGGCATCGGAAAAAGAAAAACCGCCGTCGCCCGTTTGTACCTGACCCCCGGCACGGGGGACATTCTTGTCAACGAGCGGCCGTTTGAGCAGTATTTCGGCCGGGCCACCCTCCGGATGGTGATTCTGCAACCGATGGAGGTCACCGGCAATGTGGGAAAATTTAATGTCACCGCCACTGTCTTTGGGAGCGGCCCTGCCGGCCAGGCGGAGGCGATTCGTCACGGCATTGCCAAGGCGCTTCTTTCTTTAAACCCCGACTACCGCAAACCCCTCCGCAAAAACGGATACCTCACCCGCGACTCCCGCGAGGTGGAACGGAAGAAATACGGCCACCGCAAGGCGCGGAGAAGCACGCAGTACAGCAAGCGTTAATTTCAAACTTTTACTTTTTGGCCCTATTCTGTTAATCGTCTTCTGCAATCTCGTCAGAGCAATGTCAAATGTCAAAGTCCAAATGCCAAAGGAATGTCAAAAATCCAAAACATTTGAACTTTGAACTTTGAACTTTGACATTTATGCCAAAGAAAATCCCCATCGCCGTTATTGGTGCGACCGGTTACACCGGTGTTGAATTGGTGCGCCTGATGACCCGGCACCCAAACGCGGAGATTGTCGCCGTCACATCGAGGCAACAGGCCGGACAAAAAATTTCGGCCCTCTTTCCGTTTCTCACCGGACTTTGTGATCTGACCTACGAAGACTTGAACATCGATCAGATGGCCAAAAGGGTTGAAACCGTTTTCCTCTGCCTGCCGCATCACGAATCGATGGAAATCGCCGCCGGTTTTCGAAAAAAGGGGGTGACGGTTCTGGACCTTTCGGCCGATTTTCGGTTGAAAGATGCGGCGGTTTACGAAAAATGGTATGGGCCGCACACGCAAAAAGAATTGCTGAAAGAGGTGGTCTATGGGCTTCCGGAATTTCACCGGGAAAAGATCAGGAAGGCAAAGTTGATCGCCGTTCCCGGTTGTTACCCTACAAGCATTCAATTGGGGATCGGCCCTCTTGTAAAAAAGAAAATGATTGAGACAAAGGGAATCATCTGCGATTCCAAATCGGGGGTGAGCGGGGCGGGGCGAACGGCCAAGATTGACACCCTCTTTTGCGAGGCGCATGAAAATTTCAAGGCCTACAATGTGGGAAAACACCGGCACACACCGGAGATGGAGCAGGAGCTGTCGCTCTTGGCTGATGAGGAAGTGACGGTCTTATTTTCTCCCCACCTTCTGCCGATCGACCGGGGGATTCTTTCCACTATTTACTGCGAGCCGAAGGCAAAAACTTCGACCGGCGAATTGATCAAATTCTATCAGACCTTCTACAAAAGCGAACCATTCGTTAAAATCCTTCCCGATGGGACGCTCCCTTCAACCAAGAATGTCCGGGGGACAAACTTCTGCCACATCAGTCCCCTGTTTGACGAGAGGACCGGAAAAATCGTCATCCTTTCCGCCATCGACAACTTAACCAAAGGGGCCTCCGGGCAGGCGGTGCAGTGCTTTAATCTGATGCAGGGGTTTCCGGAAGAAACGGGACTGACAAATCCCGGTTTTGTTCCTTAAGGACTTAAGGGGGCCAAGCCCACTTCCTTGAGACCTTCTCTCCAGTGCAAGGCACGTACAGAACCGATTTTTTTGGCAATCGGGTCGAGCGACCAGCAATAACCTTCCCCCTTTTTGAAATCTTTAAGAAACCGTTCCACGGTGCGCGTGTCACGTTCGTCAACATTGCCGCTTGATTTAATCTCTACGAGAACAACGGGCATCCCCGGCCGTTCAATAATCAAATCGATTTCGGCCCCGTCTTTTGTCAGCAGGTAACTGAACCGGAAATCGCGCTCAAGGTAAGCATTCAGCCGAACCGCCTCGAGAATCACAAAGTGTTCAAAGGCCTTCCCGTAGCCGTACGTATTTGGAACCAGAGGTTGAACAACGGTACCGTCCAGTGACCGCTTGATGCCGAGATCGAAGTAATAGAACTTTGAGAAGCCCACCAGCGTATCCTCGAGAATCTGAAAATACGACTGGATGGTTACCGTATCCACCCCCACATCGCGGGCAATGTTCGAATAATTCGCAATTTCCCCGTTGTGCTGGGCGGCAATTTCGAGAAACAGGCGGAAGGGGTTCAGCTTGCGGATAATTTGTTCGGCAACGATTTCTTCTTTTAAGTAGGTTTGTGTATAGGTACGCAGGTAACGGATTTTGTCGGGCGCGTCGGCGGTGTGATAAAGCAGAGGCAGACTCCCCCATTGGAGAACCTGTTCCAGGGAGAATTGTTCATTTACTGAATCTTGCATATCGGGGTGATACTCTCTAGCACGTTTCATGCGGACGGGAGTGTCACTTTTATATGCGCTACGCAGTAGTTCGCAATGCGTGAGGGGAAAGAGATGAAACATAAAGGCCCTGCCGAAACATAAAGGCCCTGCCGGCCAGAAGGTTGGCGTTTCCCCTTTTCAGCTTTCGGGCGGACGAGCCGGTCAAGGCAAAGAGGGTTTTGTGTTTTTCGATACAGAGGTGGGCCACGTCGAGAAGCTTCGGAACTTTTTGAATTTCATCGATGATCACCCAGGGATTTTTTTTATCCATCCCCTCGATTTGGGCGAGAAGCGATCCGGGATTTTTGGAAAATTTTTCCTCTTCATCGGGGTTGAGAAGGTCGATATAAAGGTGAGGGATCGAGGCAAATTCTTGGCTGAGCCAAGTGGATTTGCCGGTCCCCCGAGCCCCGAATAGAAAAAAACTGTTGTTTTTTCGTATAGTTAACAATCTATTGAACATACTCAATAAATGTACGACTTTTATTGAGTACGGTCAATTTTATTTTAAAAAAAATATTAAATCTGATTCCCATAACTTATCAGGTCTCCTTGCGGCTAATAGGGGAGAACTTGAAGGAGAAGAAGGGGCCATTGCTCATTTTCAGAAAGCGGTGGAGTACAATCCCAACTCGACAGCGGCCTGGTCCAACCTCGGACAGGCACTGGCAATAGCCGGAAAAGAAGGTGCTTCAACCAAGGCTTTTGAACAGCTTTTGATTTTATCGAATGAACCGAAACCAGAGGTGTTATTTAACATCTTCTGCATGGGTTTCCGGAAGAATTGGGGCTGACAAATCCCGGCTTTGTTCCTTAACCAAAGAAAAAAGAAAAAATTTATCCAACAGCCATTGACTTTCTTCAAAGCATCCAGTAACGTTTAATTCCAGCCGGCAGTTGAAACCCGACAAAAAATGACAAAAAAAGTCTCCCCCCCGAAAACCAAGTTTATTTTTGTGACCGGCGGGGTTGTCTCCTCTTTGGGCAAGGGCTTGGCCTCCGCCTCCATCGGGGCCCTTCTGGAAAACCGTGGCCTCAAAGTTACCCTTCAAAAGCTCGACCCCTATATTAATGTGGACCCCGGCACCATGAGCCCCTTTCAGCATGGCGAGGTCTTTGTGACGGATGACGGCGCCGAAACGGACCTCGATCTGGGGCACTACGAGCGGTTTGTCAGCGCCCGGATGTCCAAACTCAACAACTACACCACCGGCCGAATCTACAACTCGGTCATTCAAAAGGAACGGAAAGGGGAATATCTGGGGAGGACCGTTCAGGTCATTCCGCACATCACTGACGAGATCAAGGGATGCATCATGAAGGGGGCCGACGGGGCTAGCCCCAATGGGGCCGACGTGCTGATCGTGGAAATCGGCGGAACGGTGGGGGACATCGAAAGCCTCCCCTTTCTGGAGGCGATCCGTCAGTTCAAGGCGGATGTCGGAAAACAGAATGTCCTTTACATCCACCTGACGCTCGTCCCCTACATCGGCGCCGCCGACGAGCTGAAAACCAAACCGACCCAGCACAGCGTCCAGAAACTCCGCGAGATCGGCATCCAGCCCGACATCCTCCTCTGCCGGACCGACCGCCCTCTCTCCAAAGAGGTCAAGGCGAAGATTGCCCTCTTCTGCAACATCGACCCCGACTGCGTCATGACGGCGCGCGACGTGAAATCGGTCTACGAGGTGCCGCTCTGTCTCCATGATGAAGGGATCGATGACAAAATCGTCGAACTCTTGAACATCTGGACCCGCACCCCCGACCTCAAAGACTGGAAAGAACTTGTTTCAAAAATACAAAAAACCTCCAAACCGGTGACCATCGGCATTGTGGGAAAATATGTCAATCTGGTGGACGCCTACAAAAGTCTGAATGAGGCGCTCTATCACTCTGCCTTCAACCAGGATGCAAAGCTGACGCTTAAATTCGTCGACTCGGAAACACTGGAGCACAACTCTGCCGATTTGGAAGAGGTCTTCGGCGACTGTGACGGCATTCTGGTCCCCGGCGGCTTCGGCAACCGCGGGATTGAAGGAAAAATCAGGGCGATTCGCCATGCTCGCGAGAACAAAATCCCCTACTTTGGCATCTGCCTCGGAATGCAGTTGGCGGTGATGGCCAACTCCACCGAGTTGGATCCGGCCACCCCCCATCCGGTGATCGACCTGATGCAGGAGCAGAAGGCGGTGGTCAACAAGGGGGCCACCATGCGCCTGGGGGCCTACCCGTGCGTCCTCGAAAAAGGGTCACACGCCTTCAAAGACTACGGCGAAAAAGAGATCTCCGAGCGCCATCGGCATCGCTACGAATTCAACAATGGCTACCGCGAACGGCTCGCCCAAAAAGGGCTCTCGGTCACCGGGGTCTGCCCCGAAGGGGATCTGGTTGAAATTATCGAACTCAAAAAACATCCCTGGTTTGTCGCCTGCCAGTTCCACCCCGAATTCAAGTCGCGCCCCATGCGCCCGCACCCCCTCTTTTTCCACTTCGTGGAGGCCTCTTTGGCCTTTTCTGCCCAAAAAAAATGGAGGGGGTTAAAACAGGCCGAGCCCTCCCCTCAGGTGGAGGCGATTCTTCATAAAAAAGCAAATAAATCCGCTTAGTTACTTCTCTAAAAAAGCTCCGGAATCATCCATCAGAGACCATCGTCAAGCTTGACATTGAAGGATGCCGGTTCTAAACTGGCATTAAAATTGCTTATACGTTATGGCCATAGAACTAAGACAGAGCCTTAAACTCTCCCAACAGCTGGTCATCACCCCCCAGCTTCAGCAAGCCATCAAATTATTGCAACTCTCCCGCCTCGAACTGGCGGAACTGGTGGAAGAGGCGCTCCTCGAAAACCCGACATTGGAAGAAACCACGCCGGCAGAGGACGACGAGGTCCCCAAGGATGTCGAGCAGGAGTTGGAGGCCGAATCCCCCCCCGACAAGTCGCATGAAGGGGAACCGGAGGTGGGGACAAAAGAGGGGGAATTAAAGGAACCAAAGGAATTCGATTGGGAGAATTACATCGGCACCTACAATGCCCCCGGGGAAGAGACCCGGTCGTTTGCCCCCGACGAACTCCCTTCTTATGAAAACTTCATCACCAAACCGGCCACCCTGCAGGATCACCTCGAGTGGCAGTTGCGGATGGCCCCCATTTCGGAGCATGAGGAGGAGATCGGTCTTGCCCTTATCAACGCGCTGGATGAAAACGGTTACCTGACCACATCCCTTGAAGAGCTGGCCGGCCAAAACGGTTCTTCGGCGGAGGAAGTGGAAAAGCTCCTCACGGTGATCCAGGAATTTGACCCCTTGGGCGTCGGGGCGCGCGACTTGAAGGAATGTCTTTTGCTCCAGGCGCGCCCTTTCAGGGAGGAACGGCCGTTGATTGAGGCGATTATCAGGGATCATCTCCATCTTCTGGAAAAAAGGGATTATCCCACAATCGCCCGAAAACTGAAGGTGTCGCCGGCAAAGGTGGCCTCCGCGGCGGCGATTATTCACGCCATGGAGCCGAAACCGGGCAGACCCTATGGGGGCGAAAACCCCCAATACATCACGCCGGATCTCTACGTGTACAAGGTCGGAGATAATTACGAGGTTGTCCTGAATGAAGAGGGGCTCCCAAGGCTTCAAATCAGCCGATTCTACCGGAGCATGATCTCCGGCAACGGCGACCCGAAAGGCGCCGAAAACTCAAGCGGGGCGAAGGGATATGTGCAGGACAAGCTGAAAAGCGCCCTCTGGCTCATCAAGAGCATTCATCAGAGGCAACGCACCCTCTACCGCGTCGCCAAGTGCATTGTGAAATTCCAGAGGGATTTTCTGGAAAAAGGGATCAACCATTTAAGGCCGATGATTTTGAAAGAGGTCGCCGATGAGATCGGCATGCACGAATCTACGGTGAGCCGCGCCACCAACAACAAGTTCATCCATACCCCGCAGGGAATTTTCGAGCTTAAATTCTTTTTCAACAGCCGGGTGGCGTCGTCAAACGGCGAGGACCTCGCCTCCGAAACGGTGAAGGAAAAAATCCGCCGGATCGTGGAGGGGGAAAACGCCCGTCACCCGCTCTCCGACAAGAATATCGCCGACACGCTCTCTGCCGCGCACATCCATGTGGCCCGGCGTACGGTGGCCAAGTACCGGGAGGTGCTGGGCATCCTCCCCTCGTCGCGGCGAAGACAACTTTATTGAGTTTCAGTCGTTCTTTTAAAACAAACCCCGCAGTTACAAGGAGGAAAACCGCCATGAATGTTACCGTAACCTTCCGTCATATTCAGGCAACCGAGGCCATCAAAACCCATGTCGAAGACAAGCTCGATCATCTGAAAAAATACCTCATCCGCCCCATCGAGGCGCACGTCATTCTTTCCGTGGAAAAATTCCGCCACAAATGCGAAATCACGCTGACCGCCCGCGACTTTCGCGCCATGGCGCTGGAGGTGTCGGAGGACCTTTACGCCTCCATCGACAAGGCGGCGCACAAGTTGGAAAGACAGGTAAGAAGGCACAAGGAAATCGTCAAGGAGCACAAAAACCATCTCTCGGTTCATGCCCTGGCCGGCCAAGTGGAGGAAGAATATAAAGCTGTGGAGGAAAACCTGTAAATCCGTCAAAAAGCCGTTGCATTTTGGGGGGAGGTATCCTATAAACACCCGTTCAATCGCATGAAATTAAAAGAAATCCTCAAACGGAACGCGGTCTTGGGTGATTTGCGCGCCACGGAAAAAAAGGGGGTTTTGGAAGAGCTTTCGGGGCTTGTCTCCAAGGCTTGGCCCGATCTTTCCACCGACAATGTCCTTCAGGTCCTTTTGGAGCGCGAAAAACTGGGCTCCACCGGCGTCGGGAACGGCGTGGCCATCCCCCACGGCAAGGTCGCCGGCCTAAAGGCCATCGTGGCCGCTTTTGGCCGGTCCCCGAAGGGGGTTGAGTTTCAGTCGCACGACCATAAACCGGCCAGACTCTTTTTTGTCCTTCTTGCCCCGGAAAACGCCGTGGGAAATCATCTCCAGGCACTGGCCCGCCTCTCGCGCCTCCTGAAAGGGGAAACGGTGAGGAACCGCCTCATCGAAGTGAAAAGCGAAAGCCTCTACGACCTCCTCATTTCTGAAGACGAAAAATTGTAAAAGCAAGCGAATCATCCGGCTTTGCCGGTGATTCGCGCGGGGTTTGGGGCCATTTGAGGCCCGAAATAAATAGACGCGAATAGCATCAGCCGGGCCGAAAGGGCCCCAAATATAATGCTCAGTATCGAAGTCAGCGAACTTTTGAAGGATAAGGAGGCGCATCTCGAACTGACCCTTGTCGCGGGCAAAAAGGGAATCCGCAAAAAAATCAACATTCCCCGGATTCAGAAACCGGGTCTGGCCCTGATCGGCGACACCTCAAAGCTCCATCCCGGGCGCGTCCAGGTCCTGGGCAAATCGGAAATCACCTATTTAAAATCGCTGGGGGATGCAAAAACCACCGACATCATCAAAAAAATCTGCGACGTGGAAATTGCCTGTTTTGTCGTCACGCGCAACAACGAGCCCCCCAGAACCCTTCTGGCCCAGGCCAACCGGCATCAGATTCCGGTCTTTAAAACGCCGCTCATCACCTCCACCCTCATCAACCGCCTGACCCGTTTTCTGGAAGAACGTCTGACCGCCAGTATGGTGATCCACGGCGTGATGATCGATGTCTACGGCGTGGGGATCCTCGTTATCGGAAAAAGCGGCATCGGGAAAAGTGAATGCGCGCTCGACCTGGTGCTCCGGGGGCACCGGCTGGTGGCCGATGACGTGGTGGAAATCAAGAAAAAGCCGCCCGCCACCCTCTACGGAATGGGCTCGGAGCTGATCGAACATCACATGGAAATCCGGGGCTTGGGAATCATCAACATCAAAGACCTCTTCGGCGTCGCCGCCATCCGCGACCGGAAGCTGGTGGATAT
>JACPFC010000046.1 GCA_016183175.1 Deltaproteobacteria bacterium | reverse complement strand
TTTATGTTCTGCGTATTGTACACGGGTCAAAACTTCTCGAGCCGAAAAGTCTATCCTCGTAATACCCCACAGGCCGCCCTCATCGACGAAAACACCCTTAACCACCTTGACCCCCCTACAGCTTCACAACCAGCGGCATGATTTTGTAGTTGCGGTTGATGACCCCCTGATTTTTGAGGGCCTCCGCTTCGGAAAAAAACTGTCCCACATGGACGCGGTACCACTTTCCTTTTCCGGAGATGGAAACTTCCTTTACGAATGACGAATAGCCTCTGGAGATAAAGGCCTTCTTGATGGATTCCGCCTGCTCCGGGTCGGAGAACGACCCGACCTGCAGGGTGTAGCGCTCGGGGGGCGATTCTTTGGCGACAACCTGGGCAATCGGATCGACGGGTTGGGCCGTTTTTTCCTCCTTATTTGCCGTTTCCTTTTTTACTTCTTTCTTCTCTTCCTTTGTTGTTTTTCCCTTCCCCTTTTTTTCCCCCTTCCCCCCTTCCGCCGTCATGATCGACGGGGCGCTGTTTTCCAAAACCTCATGAAAAGTGGTCTTCTCGGTCTCTTCCGCAAGCAGTGCCTCCAATTCCGCCGTGGAGGCCTCTTCCGGAAGGAGCGATTCACGGTTTAAGCGGTCGAGGCTGATCCCCCAAAAAAATTCAGGACCGAAGCGGGCGCCGAGGTAGAAATCGAGAAAAAGGGCCGCGAGGAGGCAGAAGATAAGAAAGGTGATTTGTCCGGGAGTGAATTTCATTTACATCCTCTCCGGCGCCGAGATACCGAGCAGACTCAATCCGTTCCGCATCACCTGCCGGAAACAGCCGACAAAAAAAAGCTTGGCCTGCGTCCGCCCCTTGTCCCCCGTGATGACCCGGTAACGGTCATCCCCCCGCGCCCGATCATAATAATGCTGAAAGAGCCGCGCGAGGTCGAGGAGATAATAGGCGATCCGGTGCGGATCGAGTTTTTCGGCTGACAGTTCCACAACGGAAGGAAAATCAACCAGCATTTGCGCCAGCGCAATCTCCTCCGGCAAACCGAGCTGATTCACAAAGTCCGGATCGAAGCCGTCCGGGGGTTTGATGCCCCCCTCGTCTGCTTTGGCGAAAATGCTGGAGATCCGGGCATGGGCGTACTGAACGTAATAGACCGGATTTTCGGCCGACTGTTTTTTGGCCAGCTCCAGATCGAAATCGAGATGCGACTCGGGGGCGCGGAGCAAAAGAAAAAACCTCAAGGCGTCTTTTCCCACTTCATCCAGCACCTCGCGCGCCGTCACAAAATCCCCCGCCCGCTTCGACATCTTGACCGTCTCCTTGCCGCGCACCACGCGGACATATTGATACAGCACCGTTTGCAGTTTTTCCGGATCGAAACCAAGCGCCTTCATTCCCGCCTGAATCCGGGGAACATGTCCGTGATGGTTGGCCCCCCAGATATTGACAAGACGGTCAAAGCCTCGGCTGTATTTGTCTGCATGATAGGCGATGTCGTTGGCAAAATAGGTGGGGCGTCCGTCGGACTTCACAAGGACACATTCGCGGTCCTCGATGAACTCATCCCGCGGGACAAACCAGAGGGCCCCCTCTTTTTCAATCGTCACCTTTTTTTTGTTGAGTTCCCCGATGATTTTTTGCGTTGTCCCTTTTTCCAGAAAATCCTTTTCGTGAACCCACGAGTCGAAACGGATCGCCATCGCTTCGCAATCGCGGCGGATTTCTTCGGTCAGGAATTTGCCCAGAAGGGAAACGGCCTCGGCCCGGCAGGCCGCCTCGGCCTCCCCTTTCTTTACGAGGGAATCGCCGAATTGACGACGGGCCGCCTCCGACAGTTCCTTCACATATTCCCCCTGATAGCCGACCTCTCCCTGACTCTTTATCCCCGCAGACTCTTTTAAATAATGCAAAAGACTCTCCCCCAGTTTTTCGATCTGCCCACCGACATCGTTCAAATAATATTCCCGCGTCACCTCGTACCCGACCGACTGTAACAACGACGCGATGGCATCCCCCAACGGACCTCCGCGGGCATTGCCGATATGGAGCGGCCCGGTCGGATTGGCGCTCACCAGTTCGACAATAACCTTTTCTCCCTTATGGGCATCGGTTTGGCCGAAACGTTCGCCCCGCGCCGCTATCTCCCCAAGCGCCTCAATCCATCGGACCGGCCTGATTTTAAAATTGAGAAACCCGGGCCCGGCAATGGATGACGATTCGATAATTCCCCCCTTGTCCGAAAGATTCTCCTGAATGGCCTGGGCAATTTCGCGGGGATTTTTTCCAACCGTTTTTGAAAGGACCAACGCAACGTTGGTGGCAAAGTCGCCGAATTGCGGGTTGGAGGGTTTTTCGAGCAGAACGTCCGCATGAACTTCCGGGTACGCCTTTGCAACCGCCTGTTCGATTAGATGCCCCAACTGATCTTTGATCATTGGCTGTGCCTGTGTGCCCGGGTGCCCGGGTGCCCGTGTTTACGCGGGAACTCTGGTACCCAGGCACGCGGGCACGTCTTTAATCATTATCCAACGGCAATTTTTCAATCTCGCCCAAAACCGAAAGATCCCCCATTTGCGACGGATCGCCGACAATCATCACGATGAGCCTGTCCGGAAAATAATACCGCTTCAAAACATCGCGCACCTGATCGAGCGTCACCTTTTTTATCTCCCTTTGATAGAGGGCGAGATAATCGGGCGGATAGCCGAAGTAGTCGAACTGAACTCGCTGGCTGACAATTTCGAAGGGATCTTCATAGGCAAAAATGAGACGGTTTAAAATGACCTTTTTGGCGTTTTCGAGCTCAGCTTCGGTAATGTCGTCTCCCTCGACCAGAGCGGACAAAATTTTTCGGGCCTCCCCGATCACCTGCGCTGTCGATACAGCTTTGGTGCCGACGGCCATTTGAAAGGACCCGTAATCGGTGGAAAAACCGAAGTCGGAATAGACCGAATAGGCAAGCCCCAGCTCGGTCCTGATTCTATCCCCCAGTCTGCTTCCGAAGGTGGAACCGCCGAGGAGCTGGTTGGCCGCCAAGACGGCGTATTTGTCGGGATTAAACCGCTTTTCGCCGAAATGCCCCATCACAATCGCCGACTGATTGACCGGTAGGGAAATCAGATTGACGGAAGGCCTCCATTCCTTTTTGACCGGTTCCGGTTTCGGCAGGTTGGCATCTTGTGCGGGCCATCCCGCAATTCTTTTTTCGATTTTTTTCACCAGTTCATCAAACGATATGTCCCCCGATACAGCCAGCCAGATCCGATTCGGGGCGACTGTCTCCTCATAAAATTTTTGAACCTCCTCGCGGCCGATCGACCTGACCGTCTCCTCCTTTGAAAGCCGCGCCCAGACGCTTTTGGGGCCGTGGAGCCTCTGGTGATACTCCCGGTAGGCCGTCGACATCGGATTTTCGTTGCGCCGGCGGATTTGATCCGTCAGGCGGCTTTTGGCCACCCCGATTTTTGCCGGCTCAAACGCAGGCGCCTGAAGGAGATCGAAAAAAATATCGAGCGACAGGTCAATCTCCTTGCTTAAGCATCGGACCTTGAAGAACGAATGTTCCCTCTCGGCCTTCGCCGAAAGATCGACCGCCGCCATCTCCAGCTCCCGGTCGATTTCATCCCCCGACCTGCTTTTGCTCCCCCCTGTCCTCAAACCTTCCATCATCAGATCGGCCACTCCCAGTTTGTCTTCCGGTTCGTGGATTTCGCCGACATGGACAAGCGCCCCCATTTCAAATGTCGGGAGTTCATGATTTTCCAGAAAATAGAGCTTCAGGCCGTTGTCGAAAACATGAATAGGAATGGGGGGCTCCTTGATCTCGGGAGGAGGAGGAGATTCGAGGTCTGCAATGGTGGGAGGGCGGGAGCAGGATGGGAATAATGTAAAATTTAAAATTAAAAATGTCATCCCCGTGAAAACGGGGATCCAAGAACAACGGCTTTTCTGGATTCCCGCTTTCGCGGGAATGACTAATGTTGGATCGACATTCTGCATCTATTCCTTCTCCAGATACACCGTCACCTCCCGCCCCGGCACAAAGTACGTCTGTGCCGCCCTCTGCACATCCGCCGGGGCGATCTCGCCGATCCGTTTTTGCAGGCGGTAGATGTATTTCCAGTCGCCCGTCAGGCTTTCGAAATAACCAAGCATGGAGGCCAGCCCCATGTTTTCCTTGAGCGACCAGATGAGACTCGCGGAGATCTTGTTTTTGACCTTTTCCAGCTCCTCCGGTTTTACCGGCTCCCTCTTCAACAAATCAACCTGATCGAGAATCTCTTTCCGGACAACGCGGCTGTCCGCGGATTTCAGCGGGACGGCATAAAAAGCGAACAGGGAATCGAGCCGCGCCCCCGGCAGGGTGGCGTAACAATCGACCTCGGAGACAAGCTTTTTTTGGCTGACCAGAAGGGAGAAAAGCCGCGAGGTCCGCCCGTCGCAAAGAAGATTTTCAAGGACATCGAAAATTTCGTCGTCCGGATGCGGAAAGGCCGGGCGGTGAAAGCCGACGTAAAAACGGGGTTCATCCCTGCCGGTGATGACCTTTTCCCTGGGAAAACTTCCATCCGGCTTCTGCGGCTCAAAGGCAAGAGGGGTATCTGCCTTCTTGGGGAGCTTGCCGAAATATTCCCTCACGAGGCGCTCCGCTGTATCGACATCGAAATTGCCGGCCACCGTCACCACCATCCGCGAGGGGATGTAGTATTTCCGGCGAAAGTCCATCGCCGCCTCGAAGGTGTAATTGCGGATATCCGATGGAATTCCGATGACGTTGACGCCGTACGGTGAAACAGTACCCGAAGGGTAGGGGTTCGCATCGAAGGCGGTGGACAAAAAGGCCTCGTAGAGTTTGCCGTCCGGGTCGTTGTCGTAGCGCATCCGGCGCTCCTCGGCCACCACGTCGCGCTCCTTGTAAAATTCGCGCAGGACGGGACGCAAGAGACGCTCCGATTCCAGATGCGCCCAGAGCTCCATCTTGCTTGCCGGGAGGGAGACATAATAATTCGTGAAATCGTTGGAGGTGGTGGCGTTGACGTCGTCCCCGCCGTTTCGCTGATAGATCTGGACAAACTCGTTTTTCACCAGCAGGGTCTGGTCTTTTTCCTCGAGTGCATGGAGTTTTTCCGCCAGCGGTTCGAGTTCCTCCTCCGACTCTCCCTTTCGGCGTCTTTGGGCAAGCTCGGTTCCGACGGCGTGCATTTCCGCGAGGATTTTTTCTTCGGCAGGATAATCGCGGACGCCGATTTCCGGGGTCCCCTTGAAGGCCATATGCTCAAAAAAGTGGGCCAGCCCCGAAGACCCCTTCGGCTCCTCGATATTGCCGACCTTGACCCGCACATGGGCCGAAAAAATCGGCGCCCCCTCCCGCTTGATCAAAAGGGCCGTCAGGCCGTTTTCGAGCGTGACCTTGCGGACCTGTTTTTCCAGATCGTTTGCGCGGGCGGGCGAGACAAAAAAAAGAAGCAAAAGGAAACAACCCCGCTGAAAAATGCTGGAACCCATATTTGGAAAAATAATTCAGCCTCGAGTGGATGTCTTGAGGTTTCGTCGGCTGTTTGAGCGCACCTTGGTGTCCATCGCCAACCGGAACAAACCAAACCCCAACTGACAAATCAAGCGGCGATTAAATAGACCGCGAGTTCCGACGAAACCGAAAGCAGACACCGAGACTGAATTATTACGCTCTAGTGACACGAAATCCTCGCGCTCTCGGCAAACGAGGCGGTGCATCTTACCATGGAATTTTCCCGAATGCGAATTCTTGCCGACACGCTTTTTCTCTGCAGGCTGACGAACAGGGTATAGTCGCCGACCGGAATGTTTTTTCTTGAAAAATGGGGGTCGGCGGTGCCCTTCATCCCCCCTATCGAAACCGTCCCCCACGGCATGGCGGTCACCGTCAGTCCGCCATAGGTCACCGGCTTTTTAGGCGTCTCGGCCTCTTTTGGCGTTGCCGGAACAACGGGCAAAACCTTCGGCAGGGCATAGCCGGCCAACAGCCTTTGCCCCAAGGCGGCAGGAACCGGCGGCGGTTCGACGATCACCGGCGGCGCCGTCACTACCGTCTTGTGCGGAGCCACCGGTCCGATGGGCGGTTGCATTCGGCCGGAGGGACGGAAAAGAAGAACCAGAAAAACGACAAGGAGCGCCGCCGCCACCCCCCCGGCGAAAAAAACAGGCCTTAAAGGCCTTTTCGAAATATGCGAAACTTTGGAAACAACATCGATCACCGTGGCGGGGATGGCCTCGATGACGGTGCGGACGACGCTGATAATCGTCTTGTCGGCATCGGCCCCCGCCAAGACGCGTGTGTCACCAACCAGCACCTTTGTCTTCTCCCGGTGCGACCGGGTTTCTTCAGCCGCTTTCCGGAGGACGATTTTTGTTTTTTGTGAGAGATCTTCCTCCTCCTTTTTTTTTCGGGCAATGCGTTCGGCAAAAAGGTCCGCCAGAAAATTCTTCAAATCGCCGGCCCCCGCCTGATGTCCCGCTTCACGCTCAAAGGTGCGCAGATCGGAGCGGAATTCGGCGGTGCTCTGATACCGCTCCTCCCGGTTTTTTTTGAGCGCCTTGAGAATGATGTCGCGCAATCTCTGGGGGATCCGTTCATGAGAAACCAAAGGAAAGCTCACGCGCGCCGTCCGCACCGCCTCCAGCGTCTCCAGGTCGGTATCCCCCTTGAAACAGCGTTCCCCCGTGGCCATCTCGAAGAGAAGGATCCCCATGGAAAAGATGTCGGTGCGAGGATCCACCTTTTGCCCCAGCGCCTGCTCCGGCGACATGTAGGCAAATTTCCCTTTCAGCGTTCCGGTGACCGTTTCGGAGGTCTTCCCCACGATCTTGGCGATGCCGAAATCGGTGATCTTCACCTCCCCTTCGTAGCTTATGAGGACATTCTGCGGCGACACGTCGCGGTGGACGATACCGAGGGTCTCACCGGTCCGGTCTTTCTTTTCGTGCGCGTAATTAAGGCCGTTGATGATCTGCCCGGCAACATAGGAGACAAGGGGCGCCGGAAATTCCCGGCCGGCTTCACCCAGCCTTTTTGAAAGAGCCCGCATATCAACGCCGTCCACATACTCCATGACAAGGTAATAGGTGTCGTCATGACGGTTGAGCTCAAAAACCTGAACGATATTGGCGTGGGTCAGATAGAGAAGGACCTTGGCCTCGTCGATCAGCATTCGGACAAACTCGGGGTTTCCCGACCAGTGGGGGAGAATAACCTTGATCGCCACATCCTTGACGAAACCTTCGACGCCGAAGAGTTTGCTTCGGTAGACATTGGCCATTCCCCCGCCGGCGATCTTTTCGATCAGGAGATAACGACCAAGCTGTTGAAGATTGTCCATGGAACTATCTTTTTGCCACGTTTGCGGCCCTTTGCGAAGAAATTTCGGCAAAGCCTCCCAGGCAGAACAACTGGCCGGCGGCCCTGCCGCCTAAAAAACATCCCTTGCGACAAAGTACAATAAAAATCAGACAGTTTTATCGAAACAAACCAATTATACCGACTTTAAGCAAAAAAAAGCAAATTATGCTTGACATTATATCGAAAAGAGCAAAAAAATGGTCTAATTAATATTAATTAATATTAATTAGCTAATAGTGAGCGAGCGTCGGATTTATTCCGCGCGAGCGAACTGGGGGTACGGGGGCGCCAGCGGCAAAGCCCCCGATCTAATAGAGGGGGGAGAAGAATGACGCGGGAGGAGGTCCTTCTTCGGGAACTCTGCCGGGAGGTGGCGAATGTGGGGGTTCAGTCGGACCGGTTCACCGAGTTGTGGCTCGCCACCGGCGTGAATCTGGACAGTTGTGAGCTGGATATCGCCAACAAGATTTTGCAACGGTCTGAGGAAATCAGCGGCCATGCGAGGGTTCAGCTAAAGACGATCCATTGATCACCGGCCCAGTCGCCTCTTCGGCGGTGGGAGGATCTTGACTTTGTGTTTCTTTCCCTTCAGCCTCGACCGTTGACAGCTGGTACTGCGTTGTTTCGAGGTAGGTGTAGCTTTTCATCACCCGTTCGTAGAATTCAACGAGGTTCATCCCTTCCTTCGGTTTGATGGTGCCCCCCTTGATTTTTTCATCCACCGCCTTTTTCACCGTTTTGGCCAGCTCTGCGGGAAAATACTGGAGATGGCAGAGGACATCGGCGATGTTTTCGCCGGGGATCACTTCTTCCAGATAAAAATCCTCCGGGTCTTCGTCGTCGCAAAAAACGTGTACCTCGTTCACCCGCCCGAACAGATTGTGCATGTCCCCCATGATGTCCTGATAGGCCCCCAGAAGAAACATCCCCACATGGTACGATTCGCCCGGCTTTAACTCATGGAGCGCCAGCGTCGGACGCGGGGTCACCTGGTCGATGAACTGGTCGATCTTTCCGTCGGAATCGCAGGTGATGTCGACGATGGTGCTTTCGCGCAAGGGGGGTTCGTTCAACCGTTCCAGAGGGACAATCGGAAAAAGCTGATCGAAGGCCCAGTGATCGGGCGCCGACTGGAAGAGCGAAAAATTGGCGAGACACTGGTCGGCCATCAGTTTTTCCAGATGGGCCGTATCCTTGGGAACCCTCTTCCGGCGCGAGTTGATCTGCACGATCTGCCGGCAGAGCCTCCAGTAGAGCGATTCGATCTTGGCCCGCTCCTCCAGGTCCAGAATGCCGAGCTTGAACATGGAAAGGGCCTCTTCCTTGAGCGCTGTGGCGTCGTGAAAGACCGCCTGCAGATTTTTGGGGGTAAGCCCCGCCACGATTTCCCGCATCTTCAAAACGACGTCGCTGTCGGTCCCGTTGAGATGGTTTTCCTCCTCCCCCAGCTGGATGCTCCCGAAAACCGACATGATGATGCAGGAATGATGCGCGGTGACGGCCCGCCCCGACTCCGAAACCAGATGCGGTTCGGGAACCTTTTCGTCGGCGCAGATCTGCCGGACGTTGTCCACCACGTCCGCCGCGTATTCATCCAGCGTATAGTTGACCGAGGAATCGGAGGTGGTGTTGGAGCCTTCGTAATCGACCCCCAGCCCCCCGCCGACATCGAAGTAGTCGATGTCCAAACCCATCTTGCGCAGTTTGGCGTAAAACCGGGCCCCCTCCTTGACCGCCTCCTTGATGGAGCGGATGTCGGTCAGCTGGCTTCCGGCATGAAAATGAAAAAGCTTGAGCGTTTCCTCCTTCCCCCGCCCTTTAAGGATTTTCACCGCCTGAATGATCTCGGGGGCCGTGAGGCCGAATTTGGCGAAATCACCGCTGGAGGAAACCCACTTCCCCGCCCCCGGCGTGGAGAGTTTGGCGCGGATTCCGATGATCGGCTCCACCTGCATCTCCTCGGCCACGCGGAGAAGGAGGGGGAGTTCGCTCAACTTTTCGATCACCACGATGATCTTCCGGCCGAGCTTGCGCCCCAGCATGGCCAGGCGCATGAAGTCCTCATCCTTGTATCCGTTGCAGATGGTGAGCGCCTCCGGGTCGTCGTTGTAGGCCAAAACGGGCAAAAGCTCCCCCTTGCTCCCGGCCTCCAGCCCGAAGTGGCTTTCGGCCCCGGCATCGAGAATTTCCTCCACCACCTCGCGCATCTGATTCACCTTGATGGGATAGACGCCGAAGTATTTTCCCGAATAACCCGTCTCGGCGATATGTTTTGAAAATGTCGAGGTCAGCGTCTGGACGCGCGACCGCAGGATGTCCTGGAACCGGACGACACAGGGGAGGCTTAATTTCTTGTCTTTGATTTCATCGAGGACATCCAAAATATCGATTGTAGGGGCTCGCGTCGCCCCCTCCAGTGGCAAAGCCACTGGAGCCTCCCCCTCACCGTCCGCCTTGGCGGACTGGTTAATGGAGGTCGGGCCAGGCTGGCCGTAGGGGAAGATGCAGAGATGCCCCTTGTCGTTGATTCCGAAATATCCGGCGCCCCAGCCGTCGATGTTGTAGTATTCAACCGCCTTCGCAACGGACCAGTCGTTATTTTTGTGTTCGCTCATTGACTTTGACGTCGCATCTCTACTATCTTCTCGTCATTCGGCCCCGTAGCTCAGACGGGGGGTCCCCGCCGAACGCCACCGGTTCAAGTGAGGCGGGGGCGGAGGTTGCAACAGCAACCAATTTTTAATTCGGCCCCGTAGCTCAGATGGATAGAGCAGGGCACTCCTAAGGCCAAGGTCGGCAGTTCGACTCTGCCCGGGGCCGCAAGAAGTTAAGGCCAAGGTCGTCCGCCTCAGGCGGACCGGGGCCGCATTTTCTAAAAATGAATGATCGAAAAAATGTCCCGGCCCGTCAATTTTTCGCGCCCTTTCAAAAAATCAAGCTCCACCACGAAGGCAAGGGCCCCCACAACGGCCCCCTGTTTTTCAATCATCTGGCAGACAGCAAAACAGGTGCCGCCGGTGGCCAAAAGATCGTCCACCACCAGAATCCGCTCGCCGGCCGAAACGGCGTCCACATGCATCTCAATCAGGTCTTTTCCGTACTCCAGCACATACTCCTCGGAGATCTTCGTCCAGGGGAGTTTCCCCTTTTTTCGGACCGGCACAAAACCGATTCCCATCTCCAGGCTCAAGGCAGAGCCGAAAATAAACCCGCGCGACTCGATGCCGACGATGCGGCTGATTTTTTCGTTTGAAAAGCGGTCCGAAAATATCCGGATGACCCGCCGGAAGGCCGCCGGATCTTTCAAAAGCGGCGTGATATCCTTGAAGACGATCCCTTTCCTGGGAAAATCGGGGACATCACGGATGAACTTTTTTAGATCTTCCATCGCATCACCCGAGCCTTGGCGGAATCACACGGAAAATCAGTTGCCGGCGTAGGCGTCGGTCTTTGGGAGAAAATAAAGCGGATTCCGGGCCTCCGTTTTCTGGCGGATTTCGAAGTGGCAATGCGGCCCGGTGGCGTGGCCTGTCCGGCCGACCGTGGCGATCACCTCCCCCTGCCTGACCTTGTCCCCTTTTTTGACCCTGTTTTTCTCGGCATGCGCATAGGCGGTAAATAAATTCCCGTCATGCTTCAAGACAATCAGGTTGCCGTAGCCTGCCAATCGCCCCGAGTAAACCACTTTTCCGTCCGCCGAGGCCTTGACGGGGGTCCCTCTGCGGGCCGAAATGTCGATGCCGTCGTGGCTACGCCCCTTGCGAATCCCAAAACGGGAGGTCAACACCCCTCCCTCAACCGGCCAGATAAAATCCGCCCCCTTTCCCTTTTGGGAAAGCGCCGCCTCGGTTGTTATTTCTCCGTCATCGTCGGAAACAGCCGGGGAAACCTCTTTGGATGTTCTTAAATCGACGCGGCGGTCAAGACGCATCGAGTTCTCGGGACGAACCCCCACCCAAACAAGGACCAACAGTCGCATCAATTAAAACCTCAAATTAGTGAAAATGGATGAACAACCCCGATTTTATAGAAATTTTTTTAAAAGATCAACGAATTAAAGGGGTTTTTTCAAAAAATCGCGCATTTTTTGGAGGGCCTTGCCGCGGTGCGATATTAATAGCGACAAGTCGAAAGGTTCACTTGCGGGATTTGTTTGATGGAAAAATCGTTTTTTGACGGCCTTTTTGTCTTTTTAGTGGCGTCCCAGCCCTTTAAGCAAATCGGGTTGTTTGGAAAGAATTTGAATCAACCGACTGGCCGCACCGGATGGGTGCTTGAGCCCCTGTTCCCACGCCTTGATTGTGGCAGGCCTTACGCTCAACAAGGCTGCAAATACCGGCTGACTGACCTTAAAACGCTCCTTGCGGATTTTGGCGATGGCTTTTTTGCTCCAAACAGGCGCTGGGCCGGGAATCTCCAAATGAGACGTTCGAAGCTCCCCTTTGCCCTTTTCATAAGCGATGACATCCCGAAGCCCCCGAATCAGGGCCTGTCCCAATTTGGTTTTCCTCATATGGTCGCCTCCTTTTTAAGATAAGATGCAAGATCCTTGATGACCCTCTTTTCATCGGACGAAATATCCTCCGACTCATTTTTGCCGTATATCCACAGCAAATATGTTTTTTCTCTTCCCGGCAGATCCAAATAGAGCACCCGAAACCCTCCTCTTTTCCCCTTGCCGCGGGAAACATCGGCCGTTCTCATTTTACGGACTCCGGCCAGCCCGGGAACGACTTTTCCCGTGCCCGGATTTTTGAGAATTTCGCTCTGGATATCGGCAAGCAAAGCCAAACCGCCAAGCGCATCCACTCTCTTCCGAAATCCCTCCGCTTCAATAAAGAGGCGTCGCATGGGTTACTAAGTAGTATAGGTTATTTGGTAGCATGGATCAAGGATATTTTTTTATCGACCGCTTTTCACGGGCGAACAGGCACCCCATACACCTCCGTAAACAGATACGGATCGGGCAGGGTGTTCCAGCCTGCCCCGAGCGAAGTCGAGGGAAGCGGAGTCAAAGGGTTCACTTGCGGGATTTGTTTGAGGGAGAAAATCAAGCCTGAATATGATATCGAGTAGACCCTATTTATGCACTTTACCGACCGGGGGCGCCGGGTTGGCGGAACGGTACATCGCTTCAACCACTTCGGCAGGCGCGCCAATGCTGATTAAATATTTAACGTCGTCCTCGTTACAGCCACCACCACCACTGCCGATTATATCAACCATAATGAAGGTCGGAACATCCACCATGAGCATATTCTGGATCTCCAGTTGTGGGCAACCCAAAGCCCAGGCTCTGGTTTCCGAGGATGGAGTTGTGACTGATACGGGTGTCGATTGCGGGTTAGCAGTGTTTGTTCTCGCACGTCCGGCCACAACCCGATCAAAACAGGCGGCCTTTGCGGCAAGATCCGGGGCTACGTCGCATTTTTGATTAAAATACAAAAAGACCTGATCGCTGATTTCCGTCACGACGGCAGTCGATTGTCCCTTTTTCAGATTATCGATCGCCACCGCCGCCTCGGGCAGAGAAGCTTGAGTCAGGGCATTTCGAAGCTTCGCTTGGATGAGAGGGTCCATAAGATGATTTCCTTTCTTATTTTTGGTTCATTGCAATCCGTTAATCGTCAATTTGCCGAAATCGGCCCATGGGGACGGAAGTCCTTATGACAATTATCGGCAGATGTCAAAAAAAGTTGCCAAGATTATTCACAAATAATATCACTAGGTTAGCCGATTGCCGGCAGAGGTTCGTGCGGACTGTCACCAAAAACTTTAACGGGAACAACAACGGTTCCTTTCTTCTTTTTGGCCCGGGCAACTCTTTCCATTTCTTCGACAACCGGGCCTTCAAAAACCTCTTCTCCACATTGGGTACACACCCATGCCGGAACGTTTTCGATAATAGTCAGTTCTTTCTTCCACCAGTAGTCCACCGCAACTTTTTTTCTCGTCATGTTTCCTTTGCAAAAAAAACATTTTTCGTGTTTTCCCTTCATAATGTTACCCTCTCCTTTTCTCAAAATTTTCGTCCCATAACAAAGGATCCGGTTTATAAACCGTAATCAGCAACGTCTTGCCCGAGTCATATTCTCCACAAACCACATGAATGGGCGCCCCGCGGCCATATCCAAGAATCAGACAGGAGGGCCCGCGCGGATCATTCGGATAATCCTCGATGATTTTCCCTGTCAGGATCGCTTCTTTCACTTGCGCCATTTCAAGAGCGTCATTTCTGCGCTCCTCCTCCGCGTGCTTCGAGACATCATAAGAGCCCTTTTCGATATTTTGACGTATCTTGTTAATGTCCACAAGGGTTGTTTATACAAGAATAATGCTTAAACTCAAGGATCGTTTGACCGGAACCCCCACCCAAACAAGGACCAACAGTCGCATCAATTAAAACCTCAAATTAGTGAAAATGGATGAACAACCCCGATTTTATAGAAATTTTTTTAAAAGATCAACGAATTAAAGGGGTTTTTTCAAAAAATCGCGCATTTTCTGGAGGGCCTTGCCGCGGTGCGATATCCGGTTTTTGACCGGCAAGGGGAGTTCGGCCATCGTGCACTGTTTTTCCGGCAGGTAAAAATAAGGGTCGTAGCCGAAACCGCCGCTCCCCGCCGGCTTGAGGGTAATCATCCCCTCGCATGTTTCTTCGACAATGGTTCGGCTTGGGTCGTGGATGGCATCTAATTCCTCAAGCAACTGCCGGTTGTTTTCTTCATCGGTGGCTTGAACACCCGCAAACCGGGCCGATTCGACTCCGGGCCTCCCGGCCAGATCGTCGCAGACAATCCCGCTGTCGTCGGCCAACACAAAACCCCCAGTTATTTTCCAGACGGCGCGGGCCTTTTTGAGGGCGTTTTCAACAAATGTCCGGCCATCTTCCCTGATTTCACCGACGCGCGGCTCATCGGCAAGGCTCTTCAGGGTTAAAGGCAAATCGGCAAAATAGGCGGCGATCTCCCGGAACTTTCCCGGATTGCGCGTGGCAACAACCAACTCCTTAAGCTCTTGAGACATTTTTTTGGATTATGCCCTGCGCACCTTCGACTTCACTTTGATTTCTTCCTTGCCTCTTTTTTGGCCGCCTTTTTTTCTTCCTTCTTTTTGGCCTTCTCTTCTTTCCTTTTGGCTTTTTCTTCCTTCTTTTTCGCTTTCAAGGCCTCCTTTTCGGTTTTCTTGTCGGCCTTGACCT
>JACPFC010000045.1 GCA_016183175.1 Deltaproteobacteria bacterium | reverse complement strand
ATGGGGGAACTCCGTCACACCGGATGGGCCGCGACCGAACGGTTGCTCACCGAGGCCAAAAGGCCGAACCTGACCCTCTTTATCCCCGAAATCACCCCCCATGCTCTGGGCCAGCTCTATCAACTGCTTATGGTTGCCACCGTGTACATGGGGGAACTGCTGAACGTAAACCCCTTTGACCAGCCCGGCGTGGAGCAGAACAAAATTTACATTCGCGAATTGATGAAAACAAGGGAGTTGGGAGGGTTCAAGGAACTGGTTGCAAAAAGGGGAGGGGAGGAGAGGTATTGGGTATGATTGGTGAATGGTGAATGGTGAATGGTGGATAGTGGATGGTTAATCAACCAAGCCAGACAGATCTTCTTTTTCTCAACAAATCGAAAATAATCTCCTGAATATTCATCCGCACCTTTTCCGAGAGCTTATGAACGAGCAATTCATCGTCCATCGCCTTCGGACCGTACGAATCCAGGCGGATCGGCTCGCCAAAATGGATAAACCATTTGCTGGGGAGCGGGACACAGCCCAAAAGGCCCAACAGAGGAAAAGTCGGGGTGATCGGAATATAAGGGACCCCGATTGTTTTGGCGAGGATGTTGGATTTCATCATGATGGGGTGAATCTCCTCCGCCCCCACCACCCCCACAGGGACAAGCGGTGCGCCGGTTTTCATGCAGAGCTTGATGAATCCCCCCCGCCCAAATCGCTGGAGCTTGTAACGCTCGCGATAGAGCTTGCCGATTCCCTTGACCCCTTCGGGGAAGACAATCACGAGATGGCCGGCGTTCAAAAGGAGCTCGGCATTTTCGGGGCAGGCGCGGACGCCGCCGATCCGGTACATAAAAGTTCCAAGGATGGGCATGTGATAGACAAAATCCTCCACCAGAAAGCGGGCGTCCTTCCTCTTGGGGTGCTCGTTTAAAATGGCTGTTTTGATCATGGCTCCGTCGTACGGCATGGTTCCGGAATGGTTGGCGACAATAAGGGCCTTTCCCTCGTTGGGAATGTTGGCGATGCCGGTGACGGAGACCCGCCAGTATTTTGAGTAGAGAAAATCAAAGAGCGGCTTGATCTTTTCCACCAGACGATAGTCCATGCCGAAAGGGTCAACCTCTTCCTCGTGTTCGGCGCTGGTGAGCCTTCCCAAAACCGACTTGTAAAAATCGAGCGAGAGAAGGCGGGTGAGCTGGGCGGTTTTGTCCTTGATGACCCGGACTGCGTCTTTGTCCTCGCGCTTTCCGGCCTCGCGGCGGGAGAGCTCCTCGACGGTTTTTTGCATCCGCGCCTCAAGTTGCCCATAGAGGGCGTTTAATTCGGCCTGAACCGTCTTTTCGTCGAAGGCAACGTTCTTTTGATGAAGCAGATCACGGATGTCGCGGTTTAAAAGGGTGATGGAATCACGAAACTCCGTCTCGATCCGACCGATTTTTTTCTCGAGACGCTCGGCCAGGCGTGAAAAATCGGTTTTCTCATCAGAAAATCCCCCCTGGCCCCCCTTTTTCAAAGTGGGGGAATCGGGATCCCCCCCCTTTGGCAAAGGGGGGGTGGGGAGATTTAAAACCCCTTTTTTGGACTTCAAGGGAAGAAGATGAAGGGGCGCCGGCTGTTTTTTGGTGTTGTCTTCTTGCATGTTATGCCTCTATCAACCGCACCTCCCTCAACCGCTCCGCTCCCACAAAACTCAAGAGGGCTTCCTTGGTTGAAAATTGCGGCACAAACCCGAGATCCTTCTTTGCCTTTGCCCCGTCCGCTATACAAAGATACCTTAAAAAATTCACGTGCGAGGCGGGGGCGGGCGAGATATCGGCCATCCACATCAACTGAACCATGGTTTTAAACCCCATCTGCGGAAGACGCAGATTCATTTTTCCGCAGATTTTGATCACACGGGAAAGGGGAAGCACGCCGTCACCCACAATATTATAGATGCCAGGGCAATCCTTTTCGATAGTCCGCATAAAGGAGCGGATCAGATCATCCTCATGAATAAACTGCACCAGAGGGTCAAAACCCATGATGGTGGTCACAAAGGGACGACGCAGATAATTGGTTTTGTAACTCTGGATGGTCGGACCGAGGATCGTGCAGGCCCGCAGGATGGTGACCACCCGGTCGGGATATTTGGCGGCGAATTTAAGCCCCTGCTTTTCGGCGTCGATTTTGTCCGCCAGAAAGGCGCTCTGCCTGTCCCCCTTGGGCGGATGCACATCCTCCTGAAGAAAATTGGGGTTAGTGGGAAAGGCGCCGTACACATCCGTGGTGGAGGCCAAAATGACCTTCCGGACCCGCGCCTCGGCGCAGGCGGTGATCACGTACAAGGTGCCGATGGAGATCAACTCGTGGGCAAATGAGGGGTTCTTTGGCGGCGTGATGGGAAAGGCACAGTGGACCAGTGTGTCGCACCGCTCGTTTTTAAGGATCTCCGCCAGCTTCACGTCCGCCAGCGTTTCGGTCAAATCGAGCTTGTAAAACCTTGTTTTTCTGGTGTCGGGAGGAGGTTTGCGCGCATCGATGGCCACGATTGACGGGTACCGATTGTCGGCCTCAAGCGCCTTGATAATCCGCGAGCCCTTGAAACCGGACGTGCCGGTCACCACGATGGCGCCGGGATTAGGCTCGGACCTTGATTTCTTTTTGGGCTCTGCCATAAAAAATCCATGTGATCAGAAAAATAGCGCCGTCGGTCATCAAACCGACAAAATAGGCAAGCGTGCGTTCGTGGACAAGAAAAAAAATGAAATAAAAAAAGGTGGAAGTAAATTTGGACACCAGAAGAACCGGCACGACGGCAAGATTTTTGGCCACGTCTTTTTGCGCCCACCCGCATAAAAAAACAAGGGTGATCATAAGGGAGAGGGAGAGGGTCAGCCAGAATTTTTCCTGCGGCACGGCAACCAATGGGAGGGATGGAAACAGCCGGGCCGACAGCTGGTTGATTTTGGACAACAGGTCGTTTCCGAAAAACAAAAAGACAACCGTTGCCCCCAGAAAAAGGATCATCCAGATCTGGAGAAGAACCCGGAGGCGGTTGAATGCCGGTGACATGAGTGGAAGAATCATAAAACAAAAAGTTCAAAGTTCAAAGTTCAAAGTTCATTTGACATTGCTTTTTTGGCCTTAATTTGTCATTTGAACTTTTTGACATTTATGAATCCCATTAAAATTCTCCCGGACCCTCTCATCAACAAAATCGCCGCCGGCGAGGTGGTGGAGCGACCTGCATCGGTGGTGAAAGAGCTTTTGGAAAACGCGCTGGATGCAGAGGCGACGGAGGTGGATGTAACGCTGGAAGAGGGGGGGAAAAAGCTGATTTTGGTCCGCGACAACGGTTGTGGAATCCCTCCCGATGAGCTTCGCCTCGCCGTTTCGCGCCATGCAACCAGCAAAATCCGCTCATGGGAGGATCTTTCTTCGATAAAAACCCTGGGATTTCGCGGCGAGGCGCTCGCCTCGATTGCGGCGGTGTCGAAGATGGCGATAACCAGCAGGTACGTTCAAAATCCCCCCTCACCCCCCT
>JACPFC010000044.1 GCA_016183175.1 Deltaproteobacteria bacterium | reverse complement strand
AAACATCGGAAGTACACGAGCCGGAAAATAGGTGCTCGTCGCCCGCCGGTACGCCTCGTGTTCCAAAGCGGAGCCAACCGGCACATAGCAACTCACATCCGCAATCGAGACCTTCAGGAGCTTGTGTCGATCGGGCTTCTCCGCGATAGAAACAGCGTCGTCGAAGTCTCGCGCTCCTTCGCCATCGATCGTCACCACCTTTTCTTTCCTTAAATCAACTCGATGTTCGATTCCCTCCTGAATCGTCTTTTCCGACAGATCCTCCGCCTCAGCTAAAGGCCTGGGGGGGTAACGGCTCGACAATTCGAATTCCTGAATGATTTGATCGATCCCTTCTTTGAAAGATATTGATTTCATCCGCCAGGTCATGGCATACCTTCCCCGGCGACTCAATGTTTAATCGGTCCGTCGAAAGGGGGTCCTATGAAGCTCAAGCGTGATGATGACATGATGGATGATTACTGTCCCCATTGCGGCGCCTTCGTCGGCGGCGACTCGATCTGTCCTAATTGCGGCAAGGATATTTTTGATGATTCGGGTCTCGAAGAGGTTGATGAGGATGAGGCCGACGGGCCGACGGATGTTGACGAAGAGGATGAACCCGGCGGCTTCAAACACTGAACTGTGCCCCCAACTGGACGCTTTTAGAACCGCGTGTGCCGAAATGACGCTTCTGGTGGCCTAAATTTTATTTCCCCTTCAAAGCTTCTTGAGTTTTCTTGTTCGGTAAAAAATTTGATTTGGACACAACTGATCGCCCAAGTCGCTTTTCTAATTCTCGGCGAGCGCCACCCGCAATCTCACCACCTGCTTTAGCATCGTTTTTGAGCTTGGGCATTCCTTTTGAGTCTTCATTTTTGTGAATTTCCGTCGTAGAACGTTCGCCCAACATTGTAAAAATGAGTTCAAAATCGTCCATGTGGTCACGCAGGTTCTCTCGTTTAAGGCCTTTGAGGTTTTTATACTCAGAGGGAGTGACACCAAAGGTGGCCTTTGAAACTTCTGCTGTCAGAATTTCGTAGTCTTTTTGTTCCTGCGCCCCGCGTTTTTGCCATTCATCCGTCAGTTCTTCACGAATGGCGATTCCGCGCATCCGTTTTTCAATCCAGTCATCGGGATAACCCTTGAGTTTGTAGAGCATTCGGGTGCGCTTCGTGGCGAGTTCAGGATTCTCAATTTCTTGCACGCGTTCGTAACCAACCTTGGCGAGCCAGCGTTTGAAGGGTTCGGCCTTGGGTGAGGGGATGGATTGGATGATGCGAAAGAGGGTTTCAGCGCTTGCCGCGTCTGTTTCCCGCATCTTGCCGTCCGGTGCTTCCATCTTCAACTGTACGATTTTCTCGTACAGTTCAGAAAAACCTTCTTCTTCCAATAGCTTACGCTTAAGATCGGACCAATAGCGGCGTGGATTTTCGCTGTCGGTTAAGGCGGCCATCACATCAATGACCGAAAAGTGCCATTCGTCGTTATGGAGGTTTCGACGGATGTTCTTTCCTTTGAAGACAGCCAGTTTGTTTTCGTGTACGGGCATTTGATCATCCTTAATCATATTTCTCTTGCACCTTCAAGCGTGTATCATGGTTTACCTTGGCGGTATTCAGGTTGGTTGCAATCATGGATTCCAAAAACCGGTTAATGAACGGGTATTTTCTCTGGAATTTATTCTGATCCCCAACTTCATCATAAAGGCACTGCAGTTCTTCCACCAATTCACCTATTTCCTTAAGAGAGAAGACTAGTTGGAAAAACATGCCTTTTTGCTATCTTTGGGACAACAGAAAGTCAATCAAATTTACGAACTATAATTCGTTATATTTCATCATCAAATGGTTCACCATCGTTCCATGCGATGGGAAACATTGGCAAAAAGAATCGGCAGAAATATCCAAAAAATAAGAACCGAAAAAGGATTTACCCAAGAACAGGCGGCGGAACGATCCCACGACTTATCGCTCCGTCATTGGCAATACCTTGAGGCTGGAAAAAAGAACCTGACCGTTAATACCCTTATTGCCCTGTCCAAAGCTCTCGATGTGGATATTAAAGCTCTCCTGTCTTGAGACAAAGAATCGTAAAAAATTAAATAGACGGATTGAACTGGAAAAAATGCGGGCCCGGCGCGAATTTGAGCGCCGGTTACTTTCAGGTTTCGATTGGATGATACAAAAGATACCTTCAGTATTGGCGCAATCTGTTTCTCGCATCTTGCCGTCCGGTGCTTCCATTTTCAACTGTACGATTTTCTCGTACAGATCAGCTATTTTTGTTTCCCCATCATCATTGATCTTTCCTTAGGTCTTCCACCGATTTCACCAAATTGGTCAACATTTTGGCGATGATATCGAGTTGTTCGTAGTAACTGGCATACTGTTTTTCATCGATAAGTTTTTTCCGATGCAAAACTTGAATGATCGGCACACACTCAAATACCGAGCCACGTGCAATCCAAAAGAATTGGCGTTTTTCGCCTTTATGCCAGCGGCCATTTGATTCTGCGATATTCAGAGGAATAGAGAGGGTGGCACGTTGCAACTGATCGAGCAGAGAAAAAGAAACCTTACCTTTCAGACCAGTGCTCAGAGTTTCCACAGCCTCAGCCCAGTCAAGGGCTCTTTGATAAACATCCAAGTTTTCAAAACTAAAAGCCATTTTCCTTCACCTCTATCTACAATCGACTATCAACCAGCAACTAAATCGTCCAGCCGCAACTGAAAAACGGTTGATGGATGATCGTAGATGGTTGATTGAGGAAAAATCGTCCTTCCCTTACGGGCTGCTTAGAAGGTTCGTGCTCTAATCCAAATGAGCTACGGGCCCAATCCGCCTTCGGCGGATGTGTATCATCAATCGTATATCGGAAAAAGATGGGTGACGACAACTACTTTAACGACCCACGAACCATTCGGGCCGCTTCATTGGCGCTGGCCAGCGCCGTTTCAAAGCAGGGGTTGGCCCAGTTGTCCTGGTTGGCAAAAAAGATGCGATCTTGTAGCGGCTGTGAAGCCCGGGTGACCGTCCCGTCGGCGATCAAGCCGGTTTCGGCCACCGGCAGGGCATGACCCCACCGGGTGATCCGGATATCCAGCAGATCATCGGCATTCAGCGATAGGGCCTTCAAAATTTCCGGAATCCCTTTTTCAAATTCGGTGCGAGCATTGGAATAGGCGTCAGGGACATAAAGCTCTGTGCGGCCGCCGTCGAAGGGATAGGCCTTGTATAATGTCAACACCGAATGTTTCGGATGATCGCCAGCGGCCCAGCTTCCGAAAATCAGGTCGGTAAAGGGGCGCTTTTTGGAATCTTCCCGGTTGTCGGCTGGAACCTCTCCGGTTAAGCGGAATAATTCATAGGATGGCGAAGGAAATTTTTTTTTCAACGGAAGGTTGGCCACCAGATAGGCGCGGTAGCGCAATCGGTTCATCGCCTCTCTCTGGGAAACACCAAGGCCGGACACCAAATGCTTGGCCACGAATTTCGGGGAGGCGACAATGCATTTTTTTGCCTTGATCGATCGCATGCGGCCGGCGGTGTCCTGATAAAGAATAAAAACACCGTCCGCCTGCGCCGTAACATCAATCGCCAGCACGCCCGCAATCAAGTGATGAGACGGTAATTCTTTTTTCAATCGCTCAACCAGCGCCTCTGTAATTGCCGCATTCCCGCCGGGAAAGGCGACCGTTCCGGACAAGTCGGAGGCGACAAAACTCAAACCCTGTCCTGCGGAGATTTCATCGGCGCCGGCGCCGAACGAGGACCAGCAGTACTCCGCCAAAAACTCCTCCACATGCGGATGAAGCGGTTTCAGGTTATCCTTAATCCACTGTTTAAAAGGGATGCCGTCCATCCGGTTGAACTCTTCGGGACTCAACGGGCCGTCTATGGATGGCGGAATTTCGGGATATCGGTTGTCATAGATATCGCGAAAAAATCGCCAAGCCCCCTTGAACTCATCGGCGCGGGCGGGATCGGTGACCCCCTTCCAAAATCCATGACGGATTGTTCGATCTTTTAAGACGGTTGCCCCCTCTTCAGCCTGTTCCATCCGGCCCTTTTCCATCAAGCCGAGTTCCGTCAACAGGGTGAACTCGTCAGAGCCTTTCTCCGGCGTGGTGATGTAGGCGGCGCCGATGGACCAGGCGAGGTCGTCCCATCTTTCCCCCTTGGAATTTCCCCCGAAACGGTCAGACTGCTCCAAAATCACCGGTTTCAAATCCTTGAGCGCATAGGCGGCAGAGAGTCCGCTCATGCCGCCGCCGACGATAGCCACGTCCACGGTTCGTTCGGGTTTTTCGGGAGGGGGATTCGCCTGAAGGAATTTCTGTTTGTCCCAAAGGATGCTATGAGGACGCGACGGGTCGTCGCCGGTGAAAGAGGTTTGTTTTTTAAATGGATCAACGGGGATAATCGGCGAAAAATCGGTCACGAGCGATGGCCGGCCGGCGCAGTTGAGCCATCCGCCGGCCTGGCTTAAGCGGATCGCGGCTCCTGCGGCGCCCACAAGCCCCAAATGTAAAAATGATCGTCGGGAGATCCATTTCATTGAAATGACCCGCGTCAAACCACAGTCGTTTTGGTTTGTCCACGAATCTCTTTTATTACTCTCTTCTTTCCATTTCACCGTTCTTCTGATAATTTTCGTGCATGCTTGAAAAGGAATACGCCGTCGCCATCGAGGCCGCGAAAAAGGCGGGTCAGGTTATTGCCGGTTATTTTGGACGGCAATATACGGTGACCCAAAAGGGGCAGGATCAGCCGGTCACCGACGCCGACCGAGAGGCCAACCGCGTGATCCACGAGACCATTCTCTCCGAATTTCCCGACGACGGCTGGCTTTCGGAGGAAACAAAAGATGATGCGATTCGGCTGAAGAAGAAAAGGGTCTGGATTGTCGATCCGCTGGACGGCACCAAAGAGTTCATCGCGAAAATTCAGGAATTTGCCGTCTCCATTGCGCTGGTTATTGAAGGAGCGCCGGTCGTGGGGGTTCTCAACAACCCGATGACCGGCGAACTTTATACGGGGCGAAGGGGAGAGGGGGCCTACCTGAACCGCCGCAGGTTAAGGGTCAGCTCCACAAAAGAGCTGGCCGGCGCGGTCCTTCTTGCAAGCAGGTCGGAAATCGGCCGGGGGGAGTGGCACAAATATACCGGGAAATTCATGATCCGCGTGTCCGGCGGGATGGCCTGCAAGATGGCTCTGGTGGCGGGCGGGGAGGCCGACGGGAGTTTCAGCCTTCAGCCGAAAAACGAGTGGGACTTTGCGGCGGGGGTTTTGCTTATCGAAGAAGCAGGAGGAATTGTTACCGATGTGGCCGGTCAGCCGTTTGCGTTCAACAAACAAAATCCCCGTTCGCCGAATATCGTCCACGGAAATCCGTTCATTCACAAGAAACTGATTGAGTTGTTAAGGAAGTAGAAAGGCGCGGAATCAAATTTTTTCTTCCGTCTTCATAAACCTGTTGCAATTTTAAGAAGGTGCGGCGAAAATTTTTTCGCCGTTTTCGTTTCCCTGCCCGCGGGCAACAGGTCATGTGCTCCATAATCGTTTGATTCGAGGCCCGCACAGGGCCGATTCTGCATTGCAACAAGGAATGTGGCGGGCTTACGAAAACAAGAAAAAATTTATGACGCACCTTCTTTTTTTCTCTCTTTATTCCAGCAGGCCCAACGGATCGATATCGAACGTCCCGGTGAGCGAGGAGATGTAGTGAACGCCGCCGATGGTTGGCATACTGTCGGGGATCAGGCCGGCGGCCACCAGTTTAATCGCGCCGTCGTTGATGGAAGAACCGGTTTCGGCCAGGTCGCCGGTGGCGACAGAGCCGGTGGTGACGCGCACAACGAGACGCTCCAGATCAGGCAAGAGCCCCGTGTCGCCGGGATCGGCCGTGAATCCGTCGGAGGCGCCGCTGACGGCGAAGATCCGCGCCCGGATATAAATGCCGCCGATTGTCAGCGAGCCGTCGGCGGAGAGCGTGCCGGTAAACGCCGAGTCATCGACTTCGCCGCATTCGTCATCCTCCAAATCCCGCCCGCACGAATCGAGCACCAAATCGACCTCGCCGATTCCCAGACCCTCATAGGTGACATCGCAATCGTCATCGTCCGTTTCGCAGATTCTTAAAATCATGGCGGGGAAATCGCGGGCAAACAGCGTCACCGTCCCGTCTCCCTGCACATAGAGGGGGACGGAATAGCTGTCGGGATAAGGGAAGGCAAAATCGAAAAGGTCGTCGTCCGAATCGAGCTGGGTCTCGAAAAAATAGATCAGAATCGCCGGGGTTCCCGCTTCGGAGGGGGTTATTTCATCGCTTTCGGCATTGTTCGTATTGTCGCTTGATTCGATACCGCCGCAGGAGACGATGGCCAAAAACCAAAAAGAGAGGGATAGACGTTGGAGAGATATCTTCATACTGTAGTTATAGGTCATTCTTAAAATTTGTTGCGTCTTATTTGTTTTAACGTTCCTTGACAAGCATTGTTCACGGACCTAACTTTAGGCAACAACTGCGAAAATTAGGGTTCCCGCCGAGCGCCGACCGAAGAGGGAGGATAAAGCGAGGTGGGAGCGGAGCCGATTAGGACAATGAAGTAACTTAAAGTAAGGACAGGAGAAAATCATGGACACAGAAGAAAAAAAGGAGTCCTTTGAAGTGAAGGATAAGAGGTTGTTCAATCCCGATGGCACGGTGCGTCAGGAGGGGGATCAAAGCGGCGCCTCGTCGGAAAAAGAGCCGCCCAAAAAAGAAGAGAAAAAAAAGCCTCTCCCCCCGCCTCCCAATTTTGAAATCAATTTTTCCACCTTTGTCCTTTCGCTCGCCTCGTCGATCCAGATTAATCTGGGTTTGATTCCCCATCCCGCCACGAACAAGCCGGAGATTGATCTTGTCTCGGCCAAGCAGACCATCGACATCCTGGGAATGATGGAGGAAAAGACAAAAGGAAATTTGTCGAAGGAGGAAGAGGCGATCTTGAAGCAGGTTCTTTTTGAATTGCGCATGCTGTATCTGGAGGTTTCAAAGAAATGAATTTCCAAAACAAAAAAGTCCTTGTGCTCCTCTTTTTGGGGGTCATCGCAGGCAGTTATCTTTTGGGCGATTATTTTCTTTCGGGGACGCAGGCGCCGCCATCGGAGGCGCCTTCGACGAGCGAGACCTATTTTCACTCCATGGCCGATTCGCTGAAAATTCCAAAGGCGGTCAGCATCGCCCCGCCAACCAGTTTTTCCGATCTGGCCGAAAAAGTCGGGCCATCGGTTGTGAATATCGCGACCACCAAGGAAATCGCGACGCGCCGCCTCACCCCATGGGGCTCCGATCCCTTCTTCCGCGATTTTTTCGGGCAAGCTCCGCCGGCGACATCGAAAAAGCGGACCCTAAACAGCCTCGGCACCGGTTTTATCATCAACGAGAAGGGGGACATTCTCACCAACAATCATGTCATCGAGGGGGCCGATGAAATTGTCGTCACTCTGGCCGACGGGCGCGAGATCGAGGCGACAGTCGTGGGACGCGACAAACGTCTGGATATCGCCGTGATCCGTCCGAAGGAGGAGGGGAGTTATCCCTATTCGCCGCTGGGCGATTCCGATGCGCTCAAGGTAGGGGACTGGGTGGTGGCTATCGGGAACCCCTTCGGCCTCGGCCACACCGTGACCGCCGGCATCGTGTCTGCAAAAGCGCGCGTGCTCGGCGCGGGGCCGTACGACGATTTCATCCAGACCGACGCCTCCATCAATCCGGGCAACAGCGGGGGCCCGCTGTTCAACACGCAGGGGGAGGTGGTCGGCATCAACACGGCCATCATTCAGGCGGGGCAGGGGCTTGGCTTTGCCATTCCCGTCAACATGGCCAAGGAGGTGATTCCGCAGTTGATCTCCAAGGGGGCGGTTTCGCGGGGCTGGATGGGGGTGGCCATCGGCGACCTCGATTCCGACGAGGCAAAACGGATGGGGATCGACGCCTCGGAGGGGGCCTATGTGGCCGAGGCCGTTGCCGGCGGGCCGGCCGAAAAGGCGGGCATCCGGGCGGGAGATGTGATTGTGGAGTTCAACGGCCAGGCGGTGAAGAGTTCGCATTCGCTTCCGACAATGGTTGCGAAGCTTCAGCCGGGTGCGGAGGCAAACGTCGTTTTTCTTCATGAAGGGAAAAAATACGAGCGTTCCGTAACTCTTGGTTCCCTCGACCAGCCGCAGACGACGGTCGCACAGGGAAGCCAGAAAGTCGGCGAGGGGCTGGGAGTTTCGGTGCGCGACCTGACCGCGTCGGAAAAACAGAGGGTGCAGGGGGGGGTGGTTGTGGAGTCGGTGGAAGAGGGGAGTTTTGCTGAATCGATCGGCATCCGCGAGGGGGATTTGTTGTTGGAGTTGAATGGCCAGCCGATTGACGATTTGAAGGATTTTAAAAAGCGGATGGGAGAGATAACGAAGGGAGGGGTTATTCGCCTGGGCCTCGCCCGGGGGCCGAGCATCTACTATTTTGCCTTCAGAAAAGAATGAGAACCGACAAGCTTACAATCAAAGCCCAGGAGGCGCTGGCGGATGGGCAGAAGATCGCCCTCGAACACGAAAATCAGCAGATGGAGGTGGAACACCTCCTACTAGCCCTTCTGCACCAAAAAGAGGGCGTTGTCATCCCGCTGGTGCAAAAAATCGGCGCCGATCCCACGGCCATCGCCCGCGAACTGGAAACGGAGATTGAAAAATTTCCCCGCGTGGCCGGGGCGGCCGGCGAGTATGTCTCTCCCAAAATCCGATTGATCATCAACCAGGCTGAAAGGGAGGCCGAACGCCTTAAAGACGATTACGTTTCCACGGAGCATCTCCTTATCGCCATCGCCGAGTCGAAGGATTCAAAGGCGGGCGTCCTCTTAAAACAACATGGAATCACCCGCGACGCGATTTTTCGCGTTCTGGTTTCCATCCGCGGGAGCCAGCGGATTACCGACCAAAATCCGGAAGAAAAATATCAGGCCCTGGAGCGCTATGCCCGCGATCTCACCCAGCTTGCGCGGCAGGGAAAGCTTGACCCGGTCATCGGCCGGGACGAAGAGGTCCGGCGGGTGATTCAGGTCCTCTCCCGCCGGACAAAAAACAATCCCGTGCTGATCGGAGAGCCGGGCGTCGGCAAAACCGCGATTGTCGAGGGGCTGGCCGGCCGTATCGCCAACGGCGATATTCCGGAAACGTTGAAGGACAAAAAGGTGGTGGCGCTCGATCTGGGTTCGCTCATTGCCGGCACCAAGTATCGCGGCGAATTTGAGGACCGCCTGAAGGCGGTGATGAAGGAGATCATCCGGTCCGACGGGCAGATTGTTCTTTTTATCGACGAGCTTCATACTCTTGTTGGGGCGGGGGCCGCCGAAGGGGCGGTGGATGCATCAAATCTATTGAAACCAGCGCTGGCGCGTGGGGAGCTTCGCTGTGTCGGCGCCACGACGCTGGACGAATACCGGAAGCATGTGGAAAAAGATGCCGCGCTCGAGCGCCGTTTCCAGCCGGTCTTTGTCGGCGAACCGACGGTTGAGGACACCATCGCCATTCTCCGCGGCTTGAAGGAGCGCTACGAAATTCATCATGGCGTCCGAATCCAGGATTCTGCGTTGGTGGCGGCGGCGACTCTTTCTCATCGTTACATTGCCGACCGGTTCCTGCCGGACAAGGCGATCGACCTGGTGGACGAAGCGGCATCGAAACTGCGCATCGAAATCGCCTCGATGCCCTCCGAAATCGACGAAATCGAGCGGAAGATCACCCAACTGCAGATCGAAAAAAAGGCGCTCGGCAAGGAAAAGGATTCCCCATCGGCCGAGCGTCTTGAAAAAGTTGACAAGGAGTTGAGCGCCCTTCAGGACAAATCGAAAGGGATGAAGGGACACTGGCAGAACGAAAGAGAGGCGATCGGCCGGATTCGAAAAATCAAGGAGGAGATCGAACAGACAAAGATCGCTTCTTCACTTGCCGAACGGCAGGGGGATTTGAACAAGGCGGCGGAACTCAAATATGGGAAGCTTCACGAACTGAATAAAAGTCTGGAGGAAGAAAACAAAAAACTCTCCACACTTCAAAAAAACCAGAAAATGCTCCGCGAAGAGGTGGGGGAGGAGGACATTGCCGAAATTGTCGCCCACTGGACCGGCATTCCGGTCTCGCGGATGCTGGAAGGGGAGGCGCAAAAACTCCTCCATATGGAAGAGCGGTTAAAGGCGCGTGTGGTCGGGCAGGATCATGCGATCAACAAAGTTTCAAACGCCGTCCGTCGCGCCCGCGCCGGCCTGCAGGATGTCAACCGGCCCATCGGTTCCTTTATTTTTCTCGGTCCGACCGGCGTCGGCAAGACCGAGACGGCCAAAGCCCTCGCTGAATTTCTGTTCGACAACGACTCTGCGATGGTCCGGATCGACATGTCGGAGTTCATGGAAAAGCATTCGGTGGCCCGGCTGATCGGAGCCCCTCCCGGTTATGTCGGTTACGAAGAAGGGGGGCATTTGACCGAGGCCGTCCGCAGACGTCCCTATGCCGTTATTCTTTTGGACGAAATTGAAAAGGCGCATCCGGATGTTTTCAACATTCTCCTCCAGATATTGGACGATGGGCGCTTGACCGACGGCCATGGGCGAACCGTCGATTTCAAAAATACCGTTGTCATCATGACAAGCAATGTCGGCTCGCAGGTCATTCTGGAAGCGGGAGAAAACCGCAAAAAGGCCGAAAAAGAGATTGCGGCCATCCTGAAGGCCACTTTCAAACCGGAGTTTTTAAACCGGATTGACGATATTATTTATTTCAATTCGCTGGACGAGGGGGCCATCCGCAAAATTGTCGATATCCAGGTAAAACATCTGGCGGGTTTGCTGGAAAAACGAAAAATGACGATTGAATTTTCTCCCGCCGTCCTCGATCTTTTGGCCAAAACCGGCTACGACCCGGTCTTTGGCGCCCGGCCGCTGAAGCGGACGATTCAAAAACTGATCCAGGATCCTCTCTCCCTCGAAATCCTCTCCGGAAATTTCAAGGAAGAGGATTCCATCCGCGCCGATTGCTCGTCCAGAGGGGAGATACAATTTAGGAAGACCTGAATTTTTTCTTTATCCATTCCCGCATCACCGTGACCTCATTCACCCCCAACCGACTGCAGAAGAAATAATAAAAGAGCACTGTAACCCCAATTGGCGGGAAAACAAGAAGGAGTTGGAGGAAAACGCCTTCGTTTCCAAATCGAGCGGAAAGTTGATGACAAGTCAGCCACCCGGCAAGGCACGAAAGAAGGGCCGCAGAGAGGATTTTCAACCCCTGCTTTAAGAGGGTTTTAGTCCAGATTTGAGGGAGTTTCTTGCGGAAGAGGATTGAGAGGAGCAGAATGTCCCAGATCGCAACGCAGGAGGTCCCGAGCGCCAGCCCCCAGTGGGCAAAGTGGAGGACAAACACAAAAAGCCAGTTCATCCCGAAGTTGATGCCGATTGAGAGGAGCGAAACAAGCATCGGCGTTTTTGCGTCGTGGTGGGCCAGATAAGCGGGCTGGTAGACCTTGATCAGCGCATAGCCGGTCAGGCCCACCGAGTAGGCCATCAGCGCCAGCGCCGCCTGATGCGTGTCGGAGGCGGTGAACTGGCCGTGCTGATAGATGAGCGCCATGATCGGTTGCGCCAGAAGGACGAGCCCCAAAGCAGACGGGATGCAGAGAAAAAGGGTGAGTTGGATCGATTCACGAAGCGTCTTTTTGAAATTCTCCGGGTCATTTTGTGCGGCCAGTCGCGCCACCGCCGGCGCCGTGGCGAGGGCAATGGCCACGCCAAAGACGCCGATGGGGAACTGCATCAGCCGGAAGGCGAAGTTAAGCCAGGCGATGCTTCCGTCCGCCAAGTAGCTCGCAAAGTTGGTGTTGACCAGCACGTTCACCTGCACCGCCGCGCCGCCGATGATGGCGGGGCCGGTGAGTTTAAGCACCTGCCTTAGTCCTTCATCCTTGAAATCGACCGTGGGACGAAAGCGGAATCCCAGTTTATGCGCGGCCGGCATTTGAACCACCCATTGCACCACTCCCCCCAAAAGCGTGCCGATGGCCATACCGGTCAAGGCCCGGCTGGCGGCCTCCCACGAAACCATCTTTTCGCCGCTTTGATTCATCAAGAGGGCAAAACTGTGTCTCATTCCTTCCGGTTCCAGCAGATAGGCAAAGAGCAATCCGGTGACGATGGAGGTAACGTTAAAAAAAGTGGAAGCCGACTGGGGGAGGGCGAATTTCCCCCTGGTGTTCAACATCCCCATGGCGATGGCGGCAAACGAGACGAACAAAATGAACGGGAACAGAACGCGGTTGAGCCATACGGTGTATTGAAATTTTTCGCCGGTAAATCCGGAGGCGACGGCATGGACAATCCAGGGGGAAAAGTAAATCCCAAGAAGGGTGACGAGCCCCAGCACAACCGCAACAAAGCCGAACACCCGGTTGGCCAGATCCCAAGCGGCCCTGTCCCCCTCTTTGACCGCTTTTTTGGAAAAGACGGTGACAAAGGCGTTGGAGAGCGCCCCCTCGGAAAATAAATCGCGCAACAGATTGGGAATCCTGAACGCCGCGATAAAGGCGTCCAGCGCCGGTCCCGCGCCGAAAAAAAAGGCAAAAACCATCTCGCGGACAAGCCCCGCGACGCGCGAACCGGAGACGGCGAGTGTGGCGATGGAGGCCTGTTTGCGGACGGAAGATACGGCCATTTATTGCGCGCCCGGCAGGACTTGAACCTGCGGCCTCATGATTCGTAGTCATGCGCTCTGATCCAGCTGAGCTACGGGCGCGAGCGTGTGGACTTAACGTATGTTCCGGAGAATTTCAAGGAGATATCAAAGAAATAATAATTTTCTTGTTTAATTCCGCTGGTTTTACTAAATGCCCCGTCGGGGGAGGCAAGGGGCATGGCCGACAAAAAACATTCACCATCGCTCCTGTTGGAAGAGGGGGATTCACGCATTATCCCCGACCCCCCCCTTTTGCCCTCCGGCGACGAAGAAAGCCTCGATGTCTGGGGTTTTCGCGATACGCAGTTTAAAATCACCCCCGAAGGGAGTGTGATTCTCACCGGTTCGCGCTACTCGCTCTGCGGCGAGGAACTTCCAAACCTGCTCCCCTGGATTCGCGGAGTGATGCAAGTGCCGATCGATCCGCACGATGTCACCCTTAGCGGTTATCCTCCCGTAATTCCCGATCCGGTTGTCAACGGCGCTTACCTGTCCGAAGTCCGCCGATTTCTGGCTCCCGAACAGATCCTCAACGATCCGCTCATCCGCCTGCGCCACGGCCATGGTCACACCCAGTTTGAGATGTATTCCATCAAGTTTGGAAAGTTAAAGCGGGTGCCCGATCTTGTCGTCTACCCCACCGAAGAGGAACAGGTGGCCAAACTCGTTGAGGCGGCAATTCGGCATGATGTTTGTCTCATCCCCTTTGGCGGCGGCACCTGCGTGACCGAGGCGCTTCTCTGCCCCGAAAACGAAAACCGGATGATCGTTTCGGTGGATATGAAACTTCTTTCGCGGATTCTCTGGATCGATCCGGTCAACCGGATGGCCTGTATTCAGGCAGGCGCCGTGGGGCGGCATATCATGGAACAATTGGCGTCCCATGGTTTTACCATGGGGCACGAACCGGACAGCGTCGAATTTTCAACTCTGGGAGGCTGGATCGCCACGCACGCCAGCGGGATGAAGAAAAACCGCTACGGCAATATCGAGGATCTCGTTCTGGACCTGAATGCGGTCACGCCGGCCGGCCTCCTGCAACGCCTCGAAGTCGCGCCGCGCGAATCGGTCGGCCTCGACCCGCGGCTCTTGATGTTCGGCTCCGAGGGGAGCCTCGGAATCATCACCAGCGCCGTGGTCAAATTGTTTCCGTTCCCCGAGGTGCAGCGTTACGGGTCGATCATTTTCCCCGACTTTGAAAGGGGAATCGGTTTTCTCTATGAGTTGACTCAAAAGGGAGAGCCACCCGCGAGCGTCCGTCTGGTGGACAATCTTCAATTCCAGTTCGGCCAGGCGCTTAAAGGGAAAACCGCGGGGCTTGGGGCGCTGAAAAGCAGGATGGAGAAATTTTTTGTCGTCACGCTTAAAAAATTCGATGTTCAAAAGATGGTTGCCTGTACGTTGGTCTTCGAGGGGAGCCGGGGGGAGGTGAAGAGACAAGAGAAGGCGGTCTACCGCCTCGCCAAAAAATACGGGGGGATGAGGGCAGGGGCAGAAAACGGAAGAAAAGGATACCAGTTGACCTTCAGCATCGCCTACATCCGCGACTTCGTGATGAAGCACTATTTTCTGGCCGAATCGTTCGAGACTTCGGTGCCGTGGAGTCAGGCCCTCAACCTGTGCGAAAACGTGAAACGGCGTCTTTATGGGGAATGCCGGAAAAGAAATCTGCCGGGGCTTCCCTTTGTCACCTGCCGCGTGACGCAGGTGTACGAAACCGGTGTCTGCATCTATTTTTATTTCGGTTTTTACACCAAGGGGACGGCAAATCCGTCGGCGGTTTATGCGGAAATCGAAATGGCGGCCCGGGAGGAAATTTTGAATTCCGGGGGTTCGCTCTCGCATCACCACGGCATCGGCAAACTGCGGCAGAGTTTCCTGAAAGAGATCAAATCCGACGGGACTCTTGCCTGGACCTTTGAGGTCAAGAAGGCGGTGGATCCGAAGAATATTTTCGGGTGCGGGAATCAGTTGCTGGGGGAGGTGTCGAACAGTTTCAGTGCCGAAAGGCATTCCAGGTTTCTTGAAAACTCGCGGTCGTTCTAATCGCCACTTTAGTTGTTGATGGGGGCTTAGTTTGTTCCGGTTGGCGATGTTTTTAAGGTGCGCTCGGACAGTTCAAGAAACCTTCCATGCTTCCGGCACTGAAACTGATATCTTATGAAACATATTTTACTCACAGGTGTTACCGGTTTTGTCGGGAAGGTGGTGCTCGAGGAGCTTCTCCGCCGTCGGGAGGAGTTTGGTGTCGGCATGGTGTACGTGTTGATTCGCCCCGGAAAAAAAGGGGCCTCGCCCGAGGCGCGATTTTCAAAAGAAGTTGCGGCCTCCCCCTGTTTTTCAAAACTCCCTTCCGGATGGACCCAATCGGTTCAGGTTATTGCCGGAGAGCTCACCGAAGTCGGGTGCGGTCTGTCGGTAGCCGATCAAAAACAGATCGAAGAAACCGTAACCCACATTATCAACTGCGCCGCCTCTGTTGACTTTGACCTGCCGCTTCAAGTGGCCACAGAGGCCAATGTAACCAGTTGTCTTCATGTCCTCGATTTTGCCAAACAATGTTCAAAACTGGTTTCGATGGTGAGCATTTCTACCGCGTATGTGACGCCGCATCCGGGTAACCAGATGGAACTTACCGAACAGCCGGTCCGACTGCCAAGGCCCGCAGGCGAGATTTACGCGTCCATTGTCAATGGGACGGCGGATGAAGCGCAATTGTTGAACGAAACCGGCCATCCAAACACCTATACCTACACCAAATGCCTCGCGGAGCATCTTTTAATGGAACGGTGCGAAAAGGTGCCTCTCACTATTGTTCGTCCAAGTGTCGTTTCGGCCTGCTGGAAATACCCCTTTCCCGGATGGATTGACAGTCGTGCCGCCTTTGCCGGATTTGTGGCGTTGATCGGCTCCGGCCATTTGCGCGCCGTGGTGGCGCAGTATTCGACTTATCTCGATGTCGTGCCGTGCGACGAGGTGGCTTCGCTAATTATTCGGGCGACGTTTTCAGAGGCGAACGGGTCCTGCCGCCTTCGGGTTTCCCGCTCTCGTCCTCGTCGTGAAGGAGCACGACTGCGGCTCGAGCGTGAACCTCCCTCGGCGTCACCCGTTCGCCACGAGACTCCTTATTCTGTTCCCATCTATCACGCCGTGTGCGGTCTTGAACACAGCTCCCGCATCGACATGTGCATCAATGTCATCGAGAATTTCTTCCGTCATCATCCGGTCGACCGCACCCCCCATCTGCGCTACGTGGGGGCCGACAATCTCCGTTTCAAATTCCGCAACTGGCAGTATCACCGTTTGCCCACATTCATTTTCCGCCACTGGTTTGGGCTTCGCGGCAAGAAGCGCCAAAAGAGAATGATCGTCCGCCTGCGGGAGCAGTTGGATTATTTGAACGAGGGCTTTCCCTACTTTACACACAATACGTTCAATTTCCGATCGTCGATGCCGTTTTCTTCCCCCGGCTTCAAGGCCCGGGAGTATATCGAAACGGTTTGCCGCGGTGTTTATCGCTACCTGATGAAGCGCGATGCAACCGAAATGCTGATTGCCGGCCGGGAACACCGGTCGGCGGAGATGGATATCGGCTGGACCGTTCGTCAACCGGGGGGAAACTGGGCCGTCCGCCTGTTTGCCTACGTTGTCCGCAAGGGGTTGCGCAAATGCACCAACAAGGTCACCTTCGACCGCCCTTCTTTTGAGGCGGCCCGCAAGGCGGCATCAAAAGAGAGTCTGCTCGTCATCATCCCCACGCACCGCAGTTACCTCGATTTTGTTCTCTGCTCGTATCTGTTTTTTGCCCGGTCCGACCTCGGCATTTCCATTCCCCATATCGCCGCCGCCCGCGAATTTGCCAAAATCCCCGTTTTGGGGTGGCTGTTCCGCAAAACGCATGCCTTCTACGTCAAGCGTGGGTTGGGGCGCGAAAATGCCGATCTCACGCGCAACGTTCACGAACTGGTGGCCAAAAGGCACACACTGGAATTTTTCATCGAGGGGACCCGTAGCCGGTCGCGCCAGCTTTTAAAACCGAGGCGGGGAATGCTCAAGTCGCTCCAATCAACCGGCCAGAAATTCACCATCCTGCCGGTGGC
>JACPFC010000043.1:13942-23671 GCA_016183175.1 Deltaproteobacteria bacterium | reverse complement strand
GATGACCTGGAAAATTTTGAGGATCGTCTGGCCAGAAAAGAAAAGGAGTCGGCTCTTTTGACGGCGGAACTGGGGGAGAAGGCGAGTCTCCTTTCCGAGGCCCGGAAAACAGCGGCTGTCACACTCGAAAAGAAAATACAAAGGGAGTTGGCCGAGCTTTCCATGCCGGGGGTTGTCTTTTCAATAAAAGTTATTTCACCGGGAAAACCGGATGGTTCATTGTATAAATCCAGTGGTTTTGATGAAGTCAGATTCGATTTTGCGCCGAACAAAGGGGAACCCCCCCGGCCGCTTTCCAGAATTGTCTCCGGCGGCGAACTGTCACGGGTTCTTTTGGCGATCAAGCAGGTGTTGGGGGCGCGTCCCTGGCCAATGACCTGTATTTTCGACGAGGTGGACAGCGGCATTGGGGGCGCAGTGGCCTTTGTGGTTGGGAAAAAATTAAAGGCGATGGCGCAATCGAATCAGGTTCTATGCGTCACCCATCTGCCGCAGGTCGCCTCGCATGCAAACCGGCACTATGTGATCACCAAAGGGGTGAAAAACCGGCGGACCTTCACGGAGGCGCGCCCGTTGGAGCGGACGGAACGGGAGGAGGAGATCGCGCGGATGCTGGGGGGGATTGCCGTGACGGCAAAAACCAAAGAACATGCGCGAGAGATGTTGCGCTCGGCTGATAAGTAGCGGCCTTTTGGTTCCCAGAGTCATTTCAGGTTTCTTGAAAACTCGCGGTCGTTATAATCGCCACTTTAGTTGTCGATTGGGGCTTGGTTTGTTCCGGTTGGCGATGTTTTTAAGGTGCGCTCAAACAGTTCAAGAAACCTTTCATGACTCCCGGAAACCAAAAGGCCGACTAGGTTGATATGGACGCACTTTTGCAAAAAATAAAAAATGCCGCCGCCCGGAAGCAGGTCAAAGACTTCGAGATTTACCTCAAACGAAGCCGGGGCCTTTCCATCACCGTGAAAGAGCAAAAACCTGACGCGGTGGAAAACAGGGACAGTCTCGGCTTTGGCCTCCGCGTTTGTTTAAATGGAAGCGGCAACCGCCGTCTCGGTTTTTCCTACGGGCGTGCGTTTGACGACGCATCCCTCGATATTGTCGTGGATCAGGCGCTGGCCGCGGCAACGGCGGCAACCCCCGATCCCCTCTACGGCTGGCCCCCAGGGGGCTGGTCGGCGCCAGCGGCGCTACCACAAGAAAAGGCTTCGTATCCCGAGGGGACCAATTTCGACCCCGCCCTTTCGGGCATTACTCGCGATGACAAAACGGCCGTGGCCTGTGAATTGGAAAAGTCGGCTCTTGGAACCGACCCGCGCGTCAAGCGGGCCCGATATACTTCGTACGAGGAAGAGGTGGACGATACGGTTCTCTTCAATTCGTCCGGTCTTCTGGCCTCGCATCGGCGGACTCACTTGTCATTAAGCGTCCTGGCGGTGGCGGAAGTTGGGGGGCAATCGGAGGAATATTACGAATACGCCTCGACCCCTTTTTTTCGGGAGCTCAAACCCCGTCCGCTTGGCCGGTCAGCCGCGCAAATGGCAGTGGACCTCCTGGGGGGAAAGCGAATCGCCAACTACCGGGGACCGGTGATTCTCCCTCCCGGCGTGGCGGTCTCATTTTTGGAGGTATTTGCCCCCGGCGCCACCGCGGAAAATGTCGCCAAGAAAAATTCCTGTCTGATCGGAAAAATGGGGGAAAAACTTTATTCACCGAAAATCACCATCGTTGACGACGGCCTTTATCCGGGGGGGGAGGAGAGCGCCCCCTTTGACGCCGAGGGAACTCCGCGGCAAAAGACGGTGATTGTCAACCGCGGTGTCGTGTCGAACCTCCTCTACGACTGCTATTGGGCCCGAAGGGACAAAAAAAATTCCACCGGAAACTCCCGTCGCGCCTCGGCCGTCGCCCGCCCAAAGCTCGAGTGGAGCAATTTCTTCATCCAGCCGGCTGAGCCGGTTGAACCGGTTCAACCGGTTGAACCGGTTCAACCGGCGGAAAAATCGCCCGACCGGATTGCGGCTATCGACCGCGCCATTTTTATCGCCGAGGTCATCGGCATCCACACCGCCGATCCGATCTCCGGCGATTTTTCCGTGGGCATGCAGGGCTTTTTGATTGAAAAAGGGAAAGGCAAAAAACCGGTCCGCTCGATGGCCTTGGCCGGAAATCTGCACGAGATGTTCGCCAAAGTGGTGGAGGTCGGCTCCGATTTGCGCTTCTACGGCCGGTTCGGGGCCCCGACGCTTTTAATTGAAGAGGCCTCGGTGAGCGGCGAGGGTTCCCACCGAGCGCCGACCGAACAGGGAGGATAAAGCGAGGTGGGAGCGGAGTTTGCAAAGGCAATAGAGTTATTTTCAGGCTTCGGTAAAAAAGAAACCGAATATAAGTTGACCCCTCCCTTTCAATCTTTTATAAATAGCTGATGTCTTTAAAACTTGCCTCCTACGGCCTCACGGATGTCGGCAGGAAGCGAACCCACAACGAGGATTCCATTCTCGTCAACGACGATCTGTCGCTCTACATCGTGGCCGACGGGATGGGGGGGCATTCCGGCGGCGAGTTCGCCTCGCGGATGGCCGTCACCACCATGGAGGAGGTTGTCAAAAACATCAACTCCGACCCGGAGGCGACCGTCATCTCCGGCGTCAACACCGAAGACGCCGACGCGGGCGACCGTCTGCGCTACGCCATCGAAACCGCCTCGGGCAAAATCTACGATCAATCGCTCTACGATCAGTCCCTGAAGGGAATGGGCACCACCACCGTCGCGGCCGTCTTTTCCGAGGGTCAACTCTACATCGCCAACGTGGGGGACTCCCGCGCCTATCTTTTTCACGCCAACAAGATCAAGCAGATCACCACCGACCATTCCCTGGTCACCGAACAGATCCGGGCGGGGATCTTGAACGAAAACGACGCCCGAAAACACAAACTCAAAAACATCATCACCCGTTCAGTCGGCTACCAGGAGCAGGTCGAGTGCGACGTCAAAAAATTCGACCTCCATCTGGGGGATAAGCTCCTCCTTTGCACCGACGGCCTCTCCAACATGGTGGACGACCGTGAGATCGAACGGATCGTGGTTGGTCATCCGATGAAAGAGGCCTGTAAAAAATTAATCGACTCGGCCAACGAAAAGGGGGGGGAGGATAATATTACGGTCCTTATCGTGGAAGTGCTTGATATTACTTGAAAAATAAAAATAAATAAACTAGCAACTTTTTCGTCGGCGTGCCGATAACTAATCTGGACCCTTGAGGGGGACCAGATTATGCTTGATTGTATTGCAAATTTAAATAGAACTTTAGTTGTAACCGATCGTAACTATTATCAAAGCCCCAAAATTCAGGAGAGTGGATTGAAGGCAGGCGGGTATCACATCATCGTCGTCCCCCGGGATCCATCCAAGACAAGGCGCATCCGTCTGTCGTCGGTCACCGCGCGCCTCTTGGCCTTGGCCGGCATCCTTGCCATCCCTTTTCTGGTCGGCTCCATCTTCTCCACCGTTCACTATCAAAACAGGCTGGTTGTCTTGAACCGCCGCCTGTCCGATGACACCGAGGTTCTCCGGCAGAAAGAACTGCTCGCCTCGCGGCTGGGAAACCTCGAACGGGTGGTGTCGCGCACGGAGGAGGCCTTCTCCCGGCTCGAGGCGGTTTCGGATGTAGAGCTGGGGCACCTGCAAAAAGGGCTGGGGCCGATTGAAACGGAATTGACGTTTCAAACACCCAAAACGGAAGAACTGCCGAAAGTCGACGTGAATCTGGGGGACTGGCTGGAACGGGGGGGGCAGGTGACCTTGAGCGCCATCAAGGGAAAGATGGGCGAACTGGGGGACCGCCTTGAAAATTTAAACGCCCGGATCGAGGAATTTTACACACTGAACCAGGATAAAATCCGCTTTGTCAGCGCCGTTCCCAGCCTCATGCCGGTTGAGGGATGGATCACCTCCGATTTCGGCGGCCGGAGAAGTCCGTACGGCAGGGGCTACCAGATGCACTATGGGCTGGACATCGCCTCGCCCACCGGTTCGCCGGTTCGGGCCCCGGCCGACGGCGAGGTCATTTTTGCCGAGGCCCATGCCGGCTACGGGCGGATGATTCTTATCGACCACGGCTATGGTGTCACCACCCTCTACGGTCACGCCTCGCAGTTGTTCGTGAAGGAGGGCGATAAAATCAAACGGGGCGATATCATCGCCGCCGTCGGTTCCACCGGCTCCTCCACCGGCCCGCACCTCCACTACGAAGTCCACGTGGACGGCATTCCCACCGATCCGCTGAATTACATTACCGAATAATCCGTTTCCCCCTTGCCTTGACTTTGGCCGACCTATCCGTTAACACTTTTCCCCTTGTATGTCTTTAATCGTCCAAAAATACGGCGGGTTTATCATAGGGGCTCGCGTCGCCAACTATTTCTACTCCGCAAAACTTACAGTTTTGCTGCGCACCCGGGCAAAGCCCGGGTTTGCACCACCGGCCAAGCCACTACAAGCAGCGGTTTATCCGCTGCGCGTAGCAAACCGAATGGTTTGCGAAGTAAAATGTTGCCTCCCCCTCAACGCCGCTTTGCGGCTTGGAAGTACCGCCGCCAAGCGTATTTATTTATGAGTCTTATTGTCCAAAAATACGGCGGTACTTCCGTCGAAAATATCGACCGGATCAAAAATGTCGCGCGGCGCGTGATTGAGACAAAGCGGAAGGGGCATGACGTGGTGGTCGTCGTCTCGGCCATGGCCGGCGAAACCAACCGGTTGATCGCTCTCGCCCAAGGCATCACCGGCGACCCCAACCGGCGCGAACTCGACCAGCTGGTTTCCACCGGCGAACAGGTGACCATCGCCCTTCTGGCGCTGGCCCTTCAGGATATGGATCAGCCGGCCCGGTCGTTTGTGGGGCATCAGGTGAAAATCACCACCGATTCGTCGTACTCAAAGGCCCGGATCAAAAGCATCGACGCCAAAATCGTGAAAGACTGCCTTAAAAAGGGGGAAGTGGTCATCGTGGCGGGGTTTCAGGGAATTGACGAGGAGGGAAACATCACGACCCTGGGGCGCGGCGGCTCCGACACCACCGCCATGGCGCTGTCAGCGGCGCTCAAGGCCGATCTGTGCGAGATCTACACGGACGTGGACGGCGTCTACACCACCGACCCGCGCATCTGCCCCGATGCGCGCAAGCTGGAAAAAATCACCTACGAAGAGATGCTGGAGCTCGCCTCCACCGGCGCCAGGGTTTTGCAGATCCGATCGGTGGAGTTCGCGGCCAAATACGGCGTCAATCTCGTGGTGCGGTCGTCGTTCAACCATCACGAGGGGACGCTCGTCTGCAAGGAGGACAAAAAAATGGAAGAGGTCATCGTTTCCGGAATCGCGCTCGAAAAGGGGGAGGCCAAGGTGGCCCTCCGCCGGGTTCCCGACCGGCCGGGGGTGGCGATAAAAGTCTTTGGCCCCATTGCCGCCTCCGACATCAATGTCGACATGATCGTCCAGAACATCAGCGAGGACGGCCATACCGACCTCACCTTCACCATGCCGCGCGCCGATCTCTCGCGCGCCCGGAAAATCATCGAGGGAATCGCTCCCGAAATCGGCTTAAAAAGGGTGGATGCCGACGAGGATATCGCCAAGGTTTCCATCGTGGGGGTCGGGATGCGTTCGCACGCGGGAGTCGCCGCAAAGGTGTTCGAGACCCTTTCAAACAAAAAGATCAACATCGAGATGATCTCCACCTCGGAAATCAAGATTTCCGTCGTGGTAAAAAAGGACAAAGGGGAAGAGGCGGTGAGGGCGCTCCATGCGGCGTTTGAGTTGGGGGGAAAGAGGGGATAATACGGCAACTGCGAGAAAGCAGAAATCAGAGAGCGGATAGCGGAGATCGGATTCAAGACTCTGCTTTCAGCTCTCTGCTTTCGGCTTTCTGATTTCTCGCAGTTGCAAGATTTTATGCCAAAGTTGATCCAAATCTACGACACCACGTTGCGCGACGGCACGCAGGCCGAGGACATCGCCTTCACCGTGGAGGACAAGCTCCGCATCGCCGAAAAGCTCGATGGACTCGGGGTCCACTACATCGAAGGGGGATGGCCCGGCGCCAATCCCAAGGATTCCGAATTTTTCGAACGGGCCCGTCGCGAACTCAAACTGAAAAGGGCAAAACTGGTTGCCTTCGGTTCCACGCGAAGGGCCTCATCCGCCGTCGAAGGCGACGAAATTCTGAAAAGCCTTCTTTCCGCCGGCACAAAAACCGTCTGCATCTTTGGAAAAAGCTGGAACCTCCATGTCACCCGCGCCCTTGGAATTTCTCCGGCCGATAATCTGAAGCTCGTCTCCGAGAGCGTTGCCTGGCTTAAAAAAAACAGGCGCGCGGTCATCTACGACGCCGAACATTTTTTCGACGGTTTCAAGGCCGACAAAAAATATGCCCTCGAAAGCGTCAAGGCGGCTATCCGCGCGGGGGCCGACCGCATCGTCCTTTGCGACACCAACGGCGGTTCGCTCCCTTCCGAGATTGAAAAAATCGTCCGCCTCGTCCGAAAAGCCGTTCGCGCGCCGCTCGGCATCCATTGTCACGACGACGCCGGGCTGGGGGTGGCCAACTCGCTGGCCGCGGTGTGCGCCGGGGTCACGCAGGTGCAGGGGACGCTCAACGGCATCGGCGAGCGGTGCGGCAACGCCAATCTTGTTTCCATCATGGCCGATCTGGAATTAAAAATGGGATACATCTGCGTCGGCCCGGCCAAACTTGCGCGTTTGCGCGAGACGGCCCTCTTTATCGACGAGATGGCCAACCGGGCTTCCAACCGCCATCAGCCCTATGTGGGGGATTCCGCCTTTGCCCACAAGGGGGGGGTGCATGTCTCCGCCATCCTGAAAGAGGCGCGGACCTACGAGCATGTCGATCCCAAAAAGGTGGGAAACATCCAGCGGGTTCTTGTTTCCGATCTCTCCGGCGCTTCGACCATCGCCCACAAGGCCAAAGAGTTCGGCCTTGATTTGAAAAAAGAAAATCCGCAGGTCCGGGTCCTTTTGGAAAAGTTGAAGGAGATGGAAAACCGCGGCTATCAGTTCGAGGGGGCCGAGGCGTCGTTTGAAATTCTGGTCAAAAAGGCGCTGGGAGAATACCGGCCGCATTTTATTCTCCACGACTTTCGGGTGACCGACACGATCTCTCTTACGGCGGGCGCAGAGGCGACCTCCGAGGCGGTCATTCATCTGGCCGTGGAAGGGCGCGAGGAAAAGGCCTCTTCCCGCGGTGTGGGCCCGGTCCACGCCCTCGATCAGGCGCTCCGCAAGGCGCTCGAACGGTTCTATCCAAGGCTCGCCGAAATGAAACTCCTCGATTACAAGGTCCGCGTTCTGCGGGGGATAGGCACCGCCTCGGTGGTGCGGGTTCTTATTGAATGCGGAGACACGGAAGGGAAATGGGGAACCGTGGGGGTTTCGGAAAATATCATCCATGCCAGCTATCAGGCGCTGGTCGATTCCATCGACTATAAACTGATGAAAAGCGCCAAGGGGGAAAAATCAGCATAAGCCTTTAATATTTCTTGACTCTTTTCAGAAATTCCTTACAATTCCCTCTCAAGAACCCATGACTTACATGTAATGTAATGTCACCATCCAAATCAAGGAGCTTACCATGAGATCATCCAGGAGGGCGGCATGGTTTTTCTTCCCTGCCTTGCTTTTGTGCGTGTGTCTGTCTGCCCCTCCCGCGCATGCGGCGTACGTGAGCCGTTTCGAGGTCAACACCTTTGAACCGGCGGTGGACAGTGGCCAATATTACACTCAATACAGCTCGCAGAATCTCAAGGCATGGCAGGGGACTCTTGGTTTCTATTTTGATTACGCCAACCGCCCCCTTCAATTTGTCGGCATTGACGATCCGGATGAAAGGCAATCCGTCATCGACCAGTGGATCATCGCCAATTTTTATGGAGCCTTGGGCTTCACCGACTGGTTCGAGGCGGGGATCAACGTTCCGGTAGCGCTCTACAACTGGTTTTTCACGGATATTGCCGGGGCTCCGGAAGATCACGGGATGGGGATGGGAGATGTCACCCTGATGACGAAATTCCGGGTGGTGAACACCGAAAACAGCCGGGTCGGCTTTGCCGTCATGCCTTACGTCATGTTTCCCACCGGCGATGGAGTTCGCTATCTGTCCAATGGAAGTGTCGCCGCCGGCTTGAGGCTAATCACCGATTTTATCCTTCACGAGCGCTTTAATATGACGTTGAACGTCGGTTATTTTGCCCGGGACGATGTGACCCTCCACGCGGTTCGGATGGACGACTCGTTCACCTACGGTCTGGCCGGGAATGTCGATTTCGGAAAAGGGTGGCACGGCATTGCCGAAATTTTTGGAACAACGGTGATTCGCGATTTCTTTTCGGAGAGTTCTTCGTCTCCCCTGGAGGCGGGCGGAGGGATTCGCTATCTCTTTGGCGGCACCGGTTTTGCGCTGGATGTCGGCGCAAATGCCGGCATCATCGACGGCGTGGGGGCCCCCCGCGTCCGCGGGTATCTCGGCCTGAAGTGGACCTCGCCGGTGACCGAGGAGTGCCCCGAGTGTCCCCCGCCGGCGCCGCCCCCCGACCCGCGCATCCGGGACGGCAAGATCGTCATCTGGGGAAAAATTTATTTCGACACCGACAAGGCGGTGCTGAAGCCGCTTTCCTTTCCGGTTTTGGACGACGTGGTGGATGTCATGCAGAAAAACGCGGGCGTTCGGATGGTTGAAATTCAGGGGCATTGCGACTGGCGCGCCAGCGATGCCTACAACATGGATCTTTCCCAGCGACGGGCCGATGCGGTGAAAAACTACCTGACCGGCAAGGGGATTGAGGCCTCGCGGCTTACGGCCAAAGGATACGGCGAAAGCAAACCGATCGCCGACAACAAAACAGTTGAAGGAATGGCCCAGAACCGCCGGGTGGAGTTTGTGATTCAACAGCAGGATTTTTAGGGGATGGTGGTCCGCCACATGCACATGAGGCGGAGTGGATCGTAGAAGGTGGTTTGACACTCCCTCTCCAGTAGGCTAAATCCCTTGTGTGTCCCGTTACTATTTCGATTACAATGCGACAACACCGCTCGCCCCGTCTGTCCGGCAGGTTCTCCGGATTACCCTTGAGAGTGATTTAAAAAATCCTTCAAGCGTGCATGAGGAGGGGCGCAGGGCCGGACGTCTTCTCGACGAATGCCGCGAAAAAACGGCGTCCCTCCTTGGTTGTCTTCCGGATGAAATCTGTTTTCTAAGCGGTGCCACCGAGGCGAATAACGCGGTTTTCTCCTCGGCGTGGGAGACCCGCCCGCAGGAACGATCAAAAATCGTCACGCTCGCCATTGAACATGATTCGGTAATTCGTCCGCTGGAGCATTTGAAAAAAAAAGGGATGGTTATGGAGACGGTGAGAGTCGATCGAGCCGGTGAAGTTGACGAAGAGGCTCTGGAACGGGCGATTGATGAAAAAACGCTGATGGTCACGGTGATGGCCGCCAACAACGAGACGGGAATAGAGCTCCCCGTCGAAAAGGTTTGCCGTCTGGCCCATGAGAAGGGGGCGCTTTTTCATACGGATGCCGCCTGCGCGATAGGAAAGACGTCCTTCCATTTTGGGAGGCTTTCAGCCGACTTTGCCTCGTTGTCGGCGCACAAGTTTTATGGCCCGAAGGGGATTGGGGCGTTGCTCGTCCGCAGGAAGACAAAATTCACGCCG
>JACPFC010000043.1:0-13923 GCA_016183175.1 Deltaproteobacteria bacterium | reverse complement strand
AATTTTCTTATCGGGCGGGAACGGAAAATCTGTCCGGCATCGCGGGGTTGGCCTGTGCGCTTGATTTTTCGCTAAAGGGGATCGACCGGGAAAATGAGCGTTTGACGCATCTGCGCCGCCGTTTAAAGGAGGGGCTCTCGCGCCTTGAGGAAGGAGTGGTTTTCCACGAGCACCCGTCGCGCCAACTGCCGGGGACGCTGAATGTGGCCTTTCCAGGATGTTCGGCGCAAACGCTTTTGGCCGCCCTCGACCTCGAAGGGGTGTCCGCCTCGCATGGTTCGGCCTGCCAGTCCGGTTCCCTGGATATCTCGCGCGTCCTTCTGGCGATGGGAATCCCGGAGGAAGAGGCGGCGTCTTCCATTCGTCTTTCGTTTGGGAGGATGACGACGGATGGGGACGTGGAGGAGTTACTTGTGAGGATGGAACGGATCTTGAAGAGAATGTCAAATGACAAAGTTCAAATTTCAAAGGAATGACAAAGGCCAAATGTCAACCCATTGTTGTTTTTATTTTTTGACATTCCTTTGGCATTTGGATTTTGAAATTTGACATTGCGCAGAAGGAAAAAGATGGATTCCAAAAAGAAATCGCGGGTGGTCGTCGCCATGTCGGGCGGGGTCGATTCCTCGGTGGCCGCGCTTTTGCTGAAACGGGAAGGGTGCGAGGTCATCGGCATTTCGCTTAAACTGTGGGATTACGACGAAGCAGATCGTCCCGCAGAAAGCGAAGGGACAGTGTCCCGAACCTGTTGTTCGCTCTCGGATGTCCGCGATGCGCGGGGCGTCTGCGACAAACTGGGGATCCCGTTTTACGTCTTCAACCATAAAAAGGATTTCGAACAGAAGGTGATTCTTCCTTTTGTCTCGGAATACCGCCACGGGCGAACGCCGAACCCGTGTATCTTGTGCAATCATCACGTGAAATTCGATCCGCTGTTGGTCGAGGCCGAAAAACTGGGGGCCGATTATCTGGCCACCGGGCATTACGCCCGCAGACGTTGCGATGCGGACGGGTCGATTCATCTTTTAAAGGCGCGCGACGCAAAAAAAGACCAGTCGTATGTCCTCTATCATCTGGGGGAGAATCGCCTGCGAAAAATCCTTTTTCCCGTCGGTGACCATACCAAAGAGGAGATTCGCGCGATCGCCAAAGAACAGGACCTCCCCAATGCCTTCAAGCCGGACAGTCAGGATATTTGTTTTATCCCCAACAACGATCACGCCGCGTTTATCGAGAAGAACTATCCGTCAAGTGTGGGCGGGCCGGGCCATTTTGTGGATAAGGAGGGAAATATTCTGGGGCGCCACGAAGGGGTTCACCGCTACACGGTCGGGCAGAGACGGGGCCTTGGAGTCGGTTTTGGAGAACGGATGTATGTGACGCGGATCGATTCTCTGAAAAATGAGGTCGAGATTGGAACCAAGGACGAAGCATTCTGGGGCGGACTTGTGGCGGGGGATGTTCATTGGATTCGTCATCCATTTAAAAACAGCAATTCTTTTGAGTGCGGTGTGAAGACGCGGTATCAGAAGGATGAGTGTGAGGCCTCAATAGAAGCCATGGATGGAAAGGTCCTTGTCCGCTTCAAAAAAAAATCCCCCTTTGTCTCTCCCGGTCAGGCGGCGGTTTTTTATGACGGCGATGAGGTGCTTGGGGGGGGGTGGATTGAACGACCCTTGTAGTACCTGGGTGCCTGCGTGTCCGAGTGCCCGTGTAAAGACGCAGGCACGCGGGCACACAGGCACGCAGGCACTGAAACAATTGTGAAAAAGGTGGCGCTGACAACCTTCGGTTGCAAAGCGAACCAGTTCGACACGGCGGTTCTCGAAAGTCTTCTCAGAAAAGAAGCGGTTGCGATTGTCGATTTCGGCGCAAAGGCCGATTTTTACGTCATCAATTCGTGCGCCATCACCGCCTCAGCCTGTCGCGAGGCGCGGCAGTTTGCAAGAAGGGCGCACAAGACCAATCCGGAGGCGCGAATCATCGTCACCGGCTGTTCGGCGCAGACCGATTCCGCGGCTTTTGAAAAAATGGGGATTGTCCATCATGTGGTGGGGAATGAGGAGAAGGGGAGCGTGGTGGAATATATTTGTAGGGGCGATCCTTGTGATCGCCCATCGGGAGGGCTAATACAAGATTCGCCCCTACGGATCTTCTACGAAACCCCTTCCGCATACCCCGGCCACTCGCGCGCCTTTTTAAAAATCCAGGACGGGTGCAGTCAGTTCTGCAGTTTTTGCATCGTCCCGTTTGCGCGGGGCCTCAATCGTTCGGTGCCTCCCGATAAAATTCTGGAGTCGATGCAGAAACTCCGCCGTCGGGAATTTAACGAGATTGTGCTGACGGGAATTCATCTGGGAACCTACGGATACGATCTTATGCCCCGGACTTCCCTCTGCGAGTTGATGAGACGGATCGACAGGGAAAAGCCTGCGCCACGGGTCAGAATCAGTTCCGTCGATCCGGAAGAACTCTCGGACGAAACGATCGATCTCATCGCCGGGTCGGACATTTTTTGCCGTCATCTGCACCTTCCCCTTCAAAGCGGCGATGACGGGATCTTGAAAAAAATGCGGCGCCGCTACACGGCCGGTCACTTCGCCGGGTTGGCGGAGCGGCTGAACAAACGAATGCCGGATATGTGCATCGGCACCGACCTGATTGCCGGTTTCCCCGGCGAGGGGGATCGCGAATTCGAGGCAAGCAGACGTCTCCTTGCCGAAACGCCGGTCCATTACATCCACACCTTTCCCTATTCCGACCGGAAGGGGACGAAGGCTGAAGGCTTTCAGGACAAGGTTGAACCGAAAGTCATCCGCCGCCGGGCACAACAGGTTCGGGACCTTTCGTCCACGAAAAGGAGGGCCTTTCAGCGAAATTTTATCGGTCAGACCCTCGAAGGGGTGATTGAATCGCGGGGCGCCGCCGGCCAGCCTGTCGCCCTGACCCGGAACTATATTTCCGTTGAAATTACCGACGAGTGTTATTATTCTGCGGGAAGTCTTGCGCCCGTGCGGATCGATGCGGTTGATTCGGCGGGTGCGAGAGGAGTTGTTTCGAGCCACGAGTCACGAGTTACTACCCGCGTGGCGACCCGTGACTTTTGACTCGTGACTTTTGACTCCCGGCATGTCCTGGCTTAAGTCTCTTTTCAAATCCGAAATCCCGCGTGACGAGCGCCAAAGGCTCCATGCCTTTGAAGGGATCATCGGCTACCGCTTTAGTGATCTTAGGCTCCTGCGGCGGGCTCTGACGCACAAATCTTTTTCCAACGAAAAAAGGCTCCCCTCGGTGGAACAGAACGAACGCTACGAATTTTTGGGCGACGCCGTTCTGGAACTGGCGGTCAGCCAGCTTTTGATGGATGCTTTTCCCGAATCGACCGAGGGGGATCTTTCCAAACTTCGTGCGGCGGTGGTCAATGAAACAAGCCTTGCGGAGCTGGCCCGTAAGGTCCGGCTGGGGGACTACCTTTACCTTGGCCGGGGGGAAAATCAGGGGCTGGGAAGGGAAAAAGATTCCCTCCTCTCCGACGCCTATGAGGCGGTCCTGGGGGCCATTTTTCTTGACCGCGGCTTTGGCAGGGCCTTTACGGTCGTCCAGCGGCAATTTGCCGAACTGCTTGAGGCGGCCACCAATCAGGACATCAGCCGGGATTACAAAACGAGGCTCCAGGAGGAATCGCAGAATCGCTTCAAGGCCATTCCCCAATACCGCCTTGTCTCCGAGACAGGCCCCGACCACGACAAGACATTTGAAATAAGGTTGATGATCGGGAACGAACTGTTCGGCCGGGGGGTGGGGAAAAGTAAAAAACAGGCGGAGCAAAACGCCGCCCGCTCGGCGCTGGAGAAGATTGAAAATATGTAACAGTAGCAAACAAAGAGAGTCCCTTTGTCTTCGCAATTTTCGTAAGCCGCTTAAGAGTTGGATTGTCTCGTTGGCGAATGCGGCCGGCGGGAACGAAAATTGCTTCGTCAAACGGACTCTCTTTGTTTGCCGGGCTGTTACAAAAAACGTGAATGTTCAAATCCGGCTACATTGCTATCTTAGGTGCTCCCAACGCGGGAAAATCGACCCTCCTCAACGCGATCCTGAAGGAAAAAATCGCCCCGGTTACCGACAAGCCCCAGACCACGCGCAAACGGCTGAAAGGGATCTATACCACCAAGGTCTGTCAGATGATTTTTCTCGACACCCCCGGGGTCCACCGCTCTGAAAAAAACTTGAACCGGTTTATGCTCCGCGAAATTGACGAGGCGGTTCGCGATGCCGATGTGCTGGTTTATCTGTTTGCTGTCGACCAACCCGAGACCGACGAGATGATCCGTCTGATCGGTCAGATCCGTCAAAAATTTCCCCAAAAAAAGGGCCTGGCCCTTGTCACAAAAATTGATCTACCCATTGAGAAACACCGCCTTGATGTCGAGGCGCTCCGCCGGGAATTCTCCGACATGAAAGGGTATCCCATTTCCGCTCTAACCGGACAAGGCCTCGATGAAGTCATCCAGGTTTTGACCGAGGCACTTCCCGAAGGCCCCGCCTTGTACCCGGAAGACGACCTGACGGATGAAAATCTCCGCGACCTCGCCGCGGAGATCATCCGCGAAAAGGCAATGGCTCTCATGTATGAGGAAATTCCCTATTCGCTGGCGGTTGTTGTTAATGAATTTAAAGAACCAGATCACCCCCGCCCCCTTTCCCCCTCCCTCGAGGGGAGGGGGGAGGGGGAGGGTGAACACCGCGATGCCATCACACGAATCCAGGCCGACCTCATTGTCGAACACGATTCCCAAAAAGGAATGGTCATCGGGGAGGGTGGGCGGATGATCAAGAATATCGGCATGAATGCGCGCAAAGACATCGAAACCCTGCTCGGGACAAAAGTTTTTCTGGAACTCAAGGTAAAGGTCGACAAAAACTGGACAAAAGACCCCGCCCGGCTGGCGCGGTACGGATATCGCGATTAATCCGCCAAAGAGCGGACAAAGGGGAGGGCTTTGACTTTTTGGGCCATCTTGCGGTCGGCCGTGACAAAATCTGTTTTCAGATATTCGGCGAGGGCGATGAAACTTGCATCATATGCGGATAAATGAAATTCGCGGGCCAGCTCGGCGGTTCGTGCCATCGATTTTTCAGTCAAGACAAGGAAATCGATATCGAACTTCATTAATTTGCCGAGGCAGTCCGCGATATCGTCAAGGGTAAAAGACTCCTTGAATACCAGGCCGTTTGTCAGCTCGTAGATCAAAAGGTCCGGAGCGGCAAATTGTTCCTCTGCGAGGAGACCGAGTGCGATATCCGATCCTTCTTCTTCCAAAAACCATTTGAGGGCTACCGAGGTGTCGATGACGACCATCGTGAATCTCTCATCCTGCGGACCAAGGTGACGGAATCCTCGCCGGGCCGGCTTTTGATTTTGTGTTTGTTCTTCCTTCTCCATTCCTCAAGCTCCGCCAGAACCTCTTCGCGCCTTTTCAACCGGTTTTTAGACAGGCATTGTTGTTCATGTTCCCTGATCGGGATCAGCGTGGCTATCGCGCGGTTTCCGCGAATCACGGTGATATGATCCCCGCGGTTGGCCACACGATCGAGAATACCCCCGAATTTTTTTCTCATTTGCAGGGCGGTCACGGTTGTTTCCATCGTGACTATAATATGAACTATCATAGCAGGTATGTCAATCGGATAGGCCGTTCGGCCCGATCCTCTTTTCTCATTTTGATTCCCCATTCTCATTCCGAGATATTCAGGCATTTTTTCACCCATAAATAAAATAGAAATATCAAATAGTTAATATACTGAAACAATTAAGTTATTATCATTAAAGTATATTACTGTCACCCGTATGGAATAAGGCACGGAAATTGCTATAATTTATAAGATATTACGCGGGGGTGTGTGCGTGGCGACTTATTCCATTACAACGCTTCTCGAGAACGCCGGTCTTACGGAAAATGTCGAGGCTCAAATCGAACTGGAAATGCTCGATGATGACGGCGACGGCATTTTAAGTGAAGACCAGTATGAGGCGGCGCAAAAGATTCTGCGTGACCATGAACGGTTTGCCCAATCGTTCGATGGCGAAAAGGAACGCGCCACCGCTTTGCGTAGCGCCGGTCAACGCTTTGCCCCATCGGCCTCCACGGCCATGAGTCAGGCGGCGGCAAAAAACGGCGAGCCGGTTGACTATGCCTCCCCCGATCTCGATCCATTTTATAATCGCCGGACGGAGGAAGAATTGGGCGCCATCCTGGCCGATCCGGATGCCTTTCGGCAATATGTCATCGCTCAAGGGCTGGAAGCGGCCTTTCTGGACGAAAACGACGATCTGGTCTACGACGGCATGACCGTTGCCGAATTCTACGAAATTCTGGGTAGTGTCTACGACGAAACGGGGGAGGTCAAGACTTCAACTTCTCAAGTCGAAATACCCGACTTTTCGTTCTCACGGATTCAGCGCGACAAGCCCTGGTTTGACGTCAATATGCCCTCCGAAGAATTTGCCGCGGCCTTCCGCGAAGCCTTTACGGCGGAATCGCCGAATGCCGTTGCGGAGGAAGATATATCTCTTCTTGTGGAGGCGATGGATCGGTTGGATGGCCGGTTCGATGGGGTGATTGCCGAACTGGATTTGGGCGCCGGTCAGGTCGCCGCCTACCTCGTCAGCGGCTTCACCAAAGGATACACGATGGCCGACATGTTTTCTCTCTTGGGAAATCCTGAAAATTTAAGCCCCGCACAACAAAAAAACCATGCCGAAATTGCCGACGGTTGTCAGCAGGCGCTGATACAGCTTCAGGAAGCAGGCCTTATGTCGGTCCGCGTCCCCTGGAACCAGCAAACCGACTGGCGCTGGCAGATACTTGGAGTGCTGGGGGAAGAAATGGCCGCCGGGGCATCAGGATATTCCGGCGCCGCTTTCAATGTGGATCAGGCGTTTACCGATTTGGCCGGGATCATGGAAATGGCCGACGCACGGGGGGTTTCCTTCGGCGAGGCCTATCAGGCCTATACGGATTATGGGGAGGCGACGAGACAAAATCGGCTGACACGGCAGGAATGGCTCGAGTCCGCATGGCGTGAATTTCCTCAAGAGGGGGGAAATCGTCTTCCTCTGTCGGACAATCGGGTCGAAGTCGACGTCAAACCATCCAATATCGGTTTGCTCCTTCACGCAGTCGGAAAAAAAGACCCGAAAGCGGCGGAGTCAGCCCTTAAAAATCTTCCGGTCGTCGAAATCGACGGCCCAGGCGCCGAAATCCGGTGCTATCAGCCGCGCAACTTTGAATCAACCGGGCCAACTCCTTATCTGATTGTTCAATCCGACGAACATGCCTTCAAAATAAACGGCCAAGTCTATTCAAATCCGGGAATCTACGTTTTCAATTCGGAAGGCCGATACCAGTTCGCGCTCGCCGACAAATCACGGGACCTTTCTTTTGAAGACGGTCCCGAAACGGCGCTGATCAACAGCGAAAACAATCTTGCGATGTTCACGGCAGGCCGACTGATGGCCGAAGCGGATTTATCGCGCATTCGAGGCGATCAGGCGGCATACGAAAAATCGATGCTGGCCCTGGGAAGCGAGTTCCGAAAATTTTCAAGTTATGGGGCCGCCGAGGCGGGTTATCAGACGATCATGGATCCGTTGGGGGTCAATAGTTCCGCGGCAAGAACAGCGCTGGCCGATATGAAGGGAAAAGGAACCTACGACCTGGCCGATCACACCAAAGATGTGTTGACGCGCGAAGCGGTCACCGCCGTGGCGCTGATGGTTGGGGCGGGCGAAGTGGGGTTGGTCAGCCGGTTTGTCGGTGAAGCGGGGCTTACCTTTCTGGCCCGGCGGATGTTGGTGGATACGACGGCCAAACGGGTGATGGCCCGCATCCTCACATCGAAGGTCACCCAGCAGGCTTCCGGAAGCCTTTTCATGGCATATGGCCTGAATGGCACATTGGCGGCCATTGAATATGGACGCACGGGAAAAACCGGTTATGACGGAATTGGCGATTTCATGAAGCAGGGAGTGAGGCTGGCAACCGAGATGGGGATTGCCGGCGGAGTCGGCCGGGGGGTGACCAAGTTGGCCGGCGGTGGTGCCGGACTGCTCGGGGAATCGGCGGCCTTTACCGGAATCGGTGCTGGATTTTCGCAGACTGAAACGTTTCGAAAAAGGGGAGAAACGCCGGTTGGGTGGGGTGAACTGGATTTTAAACACGGCCACCGGTGGAAAATATAACGAGATGGTGCGCGACACGCAGTTGAAGTTGGAACAGGAGCGGGCGCGTATTGCCAGGGCCACACAGACCGCCGTGGAAATTCCACCGGAACATCGCGAGGCAGTTCTGGCGGTTCTCGATGAAGCGGCCAAAGAACATCCAGAACTGGAAGCCGATGCGGACAGAGTGAGAGCGGAACTGGCGCGGAATGAAAAGCTGCCGGCGGAAAATCGGAGTTCGGTTCCGAATGAGGTCCCGGAAATCACGCAGGCCGGGCCGCGCGGTCCCGGGTCTCGCGGACGGCGGCGATCTGAGCCAAAGTTTGTCGATCGTTTTACCGAGGACAACATTCAGACCATGCCGCCCGACTTGCGGGGCCGGCTTGCCGCCTTGAAGGAAGGGAAGAGCCTTGACCTTGAGACGGATTTTGCCCGCATTACGAGAACGGAGGGGAAGTATCATCTTTCCAACATCAGCAAAGATAAAACCCTCTACCTGAAAAAGGACGGAATAAAGGGGTGGAGGTCCATTTGCCGAATGGCGACTTAAGCGTTGTTGACGTTCTGTCCCTTCCCCTCTCCGGAGGCGACATCATTTATTTTGAGGATCCCCTCGTTGCCCAAAAACAAAATCGCGTCCCGTCCGCCATGATTTTTCAGGCCCCTCCGGTTGCGCCCCCTGTTCCGAAGGAGGTTCCCCGTCAAAGGCAAGTTCGCGCGCCACAGGGCGCATCATTCAAGGTGGGGGCTGAAGATGTCCTTGTTCGCGATGAGGCTGGAAATTTTGTCCAAGGGTATTGGCGCATTACGGATATAGAAGGGGATCGGATTACTCTCACCGATAAGAGCCTATCTCCCGGGCGCACGATCACCGTCGATGTCAAAACCCTTGAATCGTGGCAGAGGGTTACCACCATGACCATCGAACGGGGCGAGCTCTTTGTTGCCGGCGACAAAACAAAATATGCCGGCCGGCTTGAATTTTTCAAGGATACGGATGGAACGAACAAGGTGCTTTTGACAGATGAAAAAAACGGCCGCCGGACGACTTTTCTTTTCAAGAATGTAACCAGTTACCGCCCCCGCGGCGAAGATTTGACCACTCAATTCATCCGCGTTCCCGATCCCCAATTCGGCGACAAATCGGTCAACAAGTCGGGCCTTAAGGGAGAAGGACAATGGGTGCTGGTCGATTTTGCCGATCTCCGGCTCGTCCAATTTCTCAAAACGAACATGGACCCGATCTACGCCGATCTGCAGAGCGGCTCCGTCACACCCGAAGAGGCGGCCATCGCGGCAAACGACGCGATTATTGCCAATGTTCGCTTCGACGAATTCGGCGAAACCCCCGATGATTTGGTTAATCTCGCCAAATTTCTCGATCAGGGTGTTTGCAACGAGATGAGCATGCTCCTGCAGGTGTCTCTCCAGTACCTGGGCGTCGGTTCGCGGATGGAAAAAGGGCCTTTTGGGGAAGGGCGCCACGCTTGGGTGCGGCTGACCGATCCCCGAGCCTCTCCCCTGGTTCTCGATCCGGCAATGAAGAGGGTGACAGCCCCTTCCGATGCCCGTCATTACGAACGCTATGTCGATGATGAAACGCCGTTTGCCCAGCGCGGAATGAAGACAGTTGCCGTTTTACATTCATCTCCTGAAGAAGCAATCCCCCCGGAGGCTTGGTCGAAAAAGGATTCTGAAAATACGGAGTCGGGCCCGGCGCCGACGGAAATGCCGGAAAAGATAGAGGCACTGCCGGTTGAGAAAACAGAAAGCATCCCCAAGTGGGAAGTGGGGGAACTGACCGTGCGTGGGGGAGGGCTCCCTCTTGAGTTTGGACCTCGTCCCGATGAGGCTGTCGTGGTCGGGGCAAAGATGCTGGGGAGCCCGGAAAGAACGGAAGTCGGGGAAAAAATTACCGTGGAAGTCGAGGGAGAAATTTCGGAAGTGGCGCTTGAAAAACCACCTCCCGAAGGGACGGCGCCGATGATCAAGCCCCACAGGGCGAGCGGCGCGGAACCGGCCAAGCGAGCCGTGGCGAGCGCCTCCTCCATCGAAAAACCACAGGCAGTTGAACGCGATTCCCCCTTTGTTGCTTTCTTGCGGGGCGCCGGCCGCCTTTTCGGGCAAGTGAGGAAGGGTCTTTTTCCACAACGTCTGCCGGAACGTCCGCCGGACGAATTGCCAAAGATCCCTGCTACTAAAGGGCCAAAACCCGTACTTGAAGCTGAATTTTCCGATGAATATACCGATGACATCATCGCCACCACCCGACGCTCCGGTCCCCGTGATGCAGAGGCGAATCGGGCGATGCTGAACGATGTTTCCCGTCGTCAGCAGTTGGAGACAGCGGCCACCGCCCTTCGCCAGGCTGGACTTTCGGCAAGGTTGGCCGAACAAACCGGAATACCCGCCCGGGATATCACGGCCCTGTATCGAACGCCGCTCAATAGGGCGCTGGTTACCGAGCATAGCCTGTTCCACTTCAAAGACGGAACCTTGTCGGTGACAAAAGGGGGGCTCAATTCCACCGAAAGCGTTTTGCTCGAAGCCGGCGATGAAACGTCTGCCTTGGCCGGCGCGGTGCGGGAACTCGATTTTACGGCGCATCTTCATTTGGGCGAGCCGAGGCCGTCGGATGAGGATTTTGGAATCGTGATGGCCCGCGCGCGCCTTAATCCCGGGGAAGCGCAAAGGCACACCGTTTTTGGAACAATCGACGGAGAACCGGCGTTTGTGCAGTTGGCGGTCATCCATGAAAACGGCGGGATCAAAACGTCCCTCACCGCTTCGGATAATATTTCGGATGACTCCCTCGCGGAGATTGACATGTCGGCGCGGCGGATGGCCCGGCTGATTGAATCCAAATCCGGGGAAGAGGCGCTGGAAGCGGCCTTCCATCCGGCGGCGATGGCGCCGAAAGTCACGGTGGACCATTATCGGCAAGAACTAGACGGGTTGGCGGACAGTGAGGCGCTCGATGACTTGATGAAGCGGTCAATGCCGGATGCGGAAAGGACCAAGGTCATGATTGAGTGGCACAGCCTTTGGCAAAATTATGTCATCGATCGGTACCCGGAAATCGACGAGGCGGTAAATGCTTTTGAAAGAGGTCTTTTTAAATCGGATAAATCCACCCAAGCCAGGCCTCTCAATCGCCAGATCCGTGATTTTAGGGATTCATGTGATTTTCTGTCGGGCGGCATGGGTATGAGCCCTGCCGAAATTACCAAAGTCTTCAAAGGCGATTACGGTCCACCGGCAAGGTTCATTGAGGGGATTGGATTTTTGAAAGAACATGGGATATCGAATGAGGATATCAAGGCGGTAATGACAAACCCGGCCACCATGACCGATCTTGCCAATTCGGCGACAAAGGCTGAAAAGGGCGCAGAGGTTGTAAAGGATATCCACCGCCAAATCCTGGCCGGCGCTCGTGATCCGGTGAACGGTCAATTTGTGTCCTCCATGTATGCGACACAAACAAGGCTTCTGCTGGATGTGGCGAACATTGCGGCGACATTTAACGATCCGGCCTATGCCGAACAGTTCATTCGCGGACAGCAAGGCCTGATTTTGAACCCGGCTCTGGACGATGCCGTCAAGAGACGGCAAATTCAAGCGTCTCTCTCACAACCACATGTCATCAATGATTTTTTGATCCGATCGATGGGCAGGTACGCCGATATATTGGAGGGTGTGGGGAATAATAGTGCGAGAACATACCTTGACGGATTGAGAACCGGCATCAGCCACGGGGATGCCCGTTCCAAAGACCTGGCCATGGATTTTATTATGTCTGCCAATGCGATCAGAGAGGGCCGATTGAAGGCGGTGCTCAAGAATCCCCACTGGGATGCGGCCCTTTTGGAGACATTTTTCCGGGAGGCGGCTTACAGCGCTCAATCGCATGGAGGCAAGTCGCCTGATTTTCTGAAGAGGGTTGCGGCTAATATTGCGCAACAAGATGCGCGGGGCGGTTTTGCCTTGCAGAACCGCGGGACAATCGAAGGCTATCTGCTGGAACTCGAAATATTCAATCTTATCGCCGGGCACGGAAAGCTTATCTCCACGCCGGATGGCGGCAATCTTCTCCCTTCGCAAATTCCCGCGAAAATCGACTATCAGGTTTCGGATGTGGCCGATCCAAGTCTGGTGGGAATTGAATACCGCGATCCGGTAACCGGCACAACATTGACCAGTCCGTTGGACATGGATGTGATCGTCGATTCGAATCCGCCGCTTGAGTATGTGGAAGTGAAACGAACGGTCAGGGGGGGCGATGACAAGCAGAACAGGCAACGCGAGAAAATTCGGATGGCGACCAAATTAAAGCTGACGGAAAAACCGGGTTGCATAACGACCGGCATTGATCCTCGCTTTGCCCAACAATTAATCAGGGACGGCACCTACGAATATGTTGTCGTCATCGGGCTGAATCCAGCCACGCGCCAATACCAGATTGTTGATGTGTACGGAAATAATCCGCGGATCGGCAATGAACCGGTGCATACTGGCGACACATTTGCTCCGGCGCCTCATATAGGAATTGGAAACTTCCCCTACACTCTGTAACCGGTCAAAATCACTAATTAAAAAAATTAATTTATTATCGCATTTTTCGCGCAACTTCTGCTATCTTCTGCCGATAAAAAGGCGCTTCACCCATTTAAGCAATAACCGTTTTTTGGGATGCGTTACTTTCCGTTGAAGGAGAATAGACCTGTGTCATTGACTGTGGAAGATAAAGGGGCGTGGGAGGAAGTTTTTTCTTACGCCCGTAGTCTTGCTGACCTGCCGGGGACGCCGAGCGATGCTCCGACGAAAGGGGATATCCATTGGGTTTCCAGAAGACTCCAGAGAAATCCCTCCTTGGTCAACTCCAACCCGACTTTCAGAAATCAGGTTGAAGCGATTGTCCGGTTCGTTTCAGAAAGGGCGGATGTTCGTGTTGAAGCGGCGCTGGAAAAGACTTTGATTTGGCTCTCCCGTGAGAAGGATGCCCGGGATTCAGCCGCCCTGCAACGGGATAGTCGGCGCTTTGGAAGCGCCGAAGAGGCGGTGTTCCCGTTGGTCGATCATATCCTTCCTTCCCCATCACCATGGCGGTCACTTTTAGAGCAACTTGACCGGTTTGGGTACACTCCAGACGATCAGCGCCGGTTGATCCATTTCGTCATCCAGCATAATTTATTGACTGTTTTTCCAGAGCGGAGGAATTTTTGCCATACCCGGGCGGATGTTATTCAACCGCTTCTCCGTCATTCCAATCTTTTTGATGATTCCCGTTCAATTCAGGCCAGGGCTTTGGCTTTTTTCCTCCGAAACCTGGGTTCGGGAGTTGCCTATCGGCTCGAATTAATTCCAAATTCCGAAAGCCTTGTCATTGCCGAGGGCTGGATGTTTTCAGTTGAAGACATCCGCATCAACGCTTACGTCTTTCTCGACCATCCCGAAAACCTGCCGGAGGTTTTCGATATCCTTCAGGGGAGCGATATCGATCGACCATTTCGGCTGGTTAAAATATTTTATGAGGGAAACGACATTCGGCGGGAAGAGCTTAAGCGTCTGGTCAACAGTTATGCGCCGGAAGGACGGTTTGGCGGCTCGGTTCAAAAACTTCAGGGATCGACCGTTGAGATAGAGGCTACGGGGTCAGGTCTTGACCCCTCGACATCGCTCCCCTCGACTTCGCTCAGGGCAAG